>JAHJUH010000058.1 GCA_018829245.1 Patescibacteria group bacterium
AGGAATACAAAGGCAGATTAATATTAAAAAATACTGAAAATCCATCAGTTCAGGCATCTTTAGAAATGTTAGAGGAAGTTTATAAGGATCAATTTGTGATAAAATAAATTTTAATATTGTCTATAAGAGCTTTATACACTTTGTATTTATTTATTAAAAATGTTAAAATAATAATGTAGTTGTATGAAAAGCAATAATAGACAATTAAAAATAATCTTAGGAGTATTTTGCGTTTTAGCAATGGCTGTTTTAATTCCAGTTATTACTAACGCAATTTTTTTAACTCCATTAGATAATACTCAAATAAGTAATTCTTTCGGAACAGCAAATAATCCTGATATGATTTGGACTGGCTCAAATTATGGTTTAGTTTGGAGTGATTCGCGTAAAAATAAAGAGATAGAAATATATTTCACTAGATTAAATGGGTTTGGTGAAGAAGTAGCTAGTGAAGTTAAAGTTAGTAATAATTTAGATAAAATTTCAGATCATCCATCTGTTATTTGGGATAATAATGCTTATGCTGTTGTTTGGTCTGAAGATTGCAAATTGTATTTTAATAAATTAGACAAAGATGGAGAAAAATACGGAGGAATTAAAACAATTATTTCTAGCTCTGATAATTGTTCTGATATGCCTTCTTTAACTTGGGATGGTATTAATTATGGAGTTATTTGGCAGCAAGGCGTAAATAGCGCAGAAACTTCTCAAATTTTCTTTATCCGTCTTGATTATTCAGGCCAGAGAAAAGGCAATGAGATTCAAATAAGCAAAACAGTTGATTCAAAAAATCCTTCTTTTGTTTGGAATGGTTTAGAATATGGCGTTGTTTGGCAGGCAAACGGCCAAATATATTTTAATAAATTAAATGTTAATGGAAATAGGCAATTAGATGATATAAGGATAAGCGAGATTAGTAATAATTCAGCTAATCCTGAAATTATTTGGAATGGTTCTGGATATGGCATTATTTGGCAAGGTTATGATAATAAAGAGCAAGAACAAATATATTTTGCTAAATTAAATGGAAATGGAGATAAAGAGATTGAAAGGGCGATTACTTTTAATGAAGATCAAGATTATTCAATTAACCCATCAATTGTTTGGAATGACAGCGATTCTGAATATGGAATAGTTTGGCAATCAGAAGACGGCCAAATGTATTTTGTCAATATTGATAAGGATGGGCATTGGAAGAGTAAGTTAACACAAATTTCTCAAACAGATATTCATGGAATTAATAATCCAACAATTGCTTTAGGCACTTCTTATTATGCTTTTGCTTGGCAAGATGCTCGAGGAGGAAATGGAAATGAAATATATTTTGCTCAGTTTGCTTTTTCAGATCTTGCCCAGCTTGATCAAGGATTATTATTAGCTTTTATTAAGGAAGCTAATGGCAATGCCTGGATGATAATTGTTTCAGTTTTAGCTGTTGCAGTTTTATTTCTGATTTATAGAGCTAAAAGAAAAAGTTAAATTTTTTACAATACTAAAACCGCCTTTAATGCGGTTTTTTGCTTTTTATTGATAAATCCTATAAAATAACATTATGGATAATAAAGATAATAAAATAAAACAAGGATTTATTTTAGCTTTTGGCGAACTTTTTTTAAAGTCAGAAGGAGTTCAGAAAATATTAAAAAAAAGATTAGATAATAATCTTTCTTCTTTATTAAAAAAACAAAAGATTGATTTCAGGATTTATCCTTGGCGTGAAAGAATTTTTGTTCAAACAAAGAATTTTAAAAAAACCTCATCTGTTTTAAAGAATGTTTTTGGCCTTGTTTGGTTTGCTCAAACTTTCTTTTTAGAAGAAGCAAGTTTTGAGGAAATGAATAATTTTATTAAAGAGAATTACCAAGATTGGATAAAAAAAGATGAGAGTTTTGCTTTGCGAGTCAAAAAAGGACCTTTAAATAAAAAAAGAACTGAACAAGTAATAAAAGAGATTGCTGAGAATATAGAGAGGAGTGTTGATCTTGGTAATCCTAAAAAAGAAATTTTTATTGAAGGAAGAAAACAAGGCTGGTTTATTTATTTTAAAAAACAAAAAGGAGCTGGCGGCTTGCCAAATGGCAGTCAAGGAAAAGTATTAGCTTTAATTTCCGGAGGAATAGATTCTCCAGTGGCTGCTTATTTAATAGCTAAAAGAGGCGCAGAAAATATTTGGCTTCATTTTCATAGTTTTCCTTTGGTTTCCAAAGCAAGTATTGAGAAAACAAAAGAATTAGCTAAAGTATTTTTAAATTACCAGCCAAAGTTAAAACTTTATTTAATCCCTTTTTCAGAAATTCAAAAGGAAATAAAGTTGAAGATTCCAGCTAAATACCGAGTTATTTTCTATAGGAGATTAATGTTGGAAATTGCTCAAAGCATTGCGCAAAAAGAAAATTATCAGGCCTTAGTTACTGGAGAAAGCTTAGGTCAGGTTAGTTCCCAGACCTTGCCTAATTTTCAAATAACTCAGGAGAATATAAGGATCCCTATTTTTCAGCCATTGATTGGTATGGATAAAGAAGAAATTATTCAATTAGCTGAACAAATTAAAACCTTTGATATTTCAATTAAGCCTCAGGAAGATTGCTGTACTTTATTTGTTCCTAAACATCAAACAGCAGCAGCTAAATTAGAAATAATTAAGGAATTAGAAAAAGAATTAAGTTTAAATAGATTAATTATTAGAGTTCTTGAAGAAATAGAGATAATTGAATATAATTAATATAATAATAGGGAGGAGGTGATATTTATGTGTGGAGAAAAAGGTTTTTGGTGTTGCGGAGGCGGAAAATTTCCAACCTTTGCTGTAGCTATTTTAGCGGTTGGCGTATTGTGGCTGTTAAATGATCTTAATGTGTTAGCTTTTGAAAT
>JAHJUH010000059.1 GCA_018829245.1 Patescibacteria group bacterium
AAGTGTATAAAGCTCTTATAGACAATATTAAAATTTATTTTATCACAAATTGATCCTTATAAACTTCCTCTAACATTTCTAAAGATGCCTGAACTGATGGATTTTCAGTATTTTTTAATATTAATCTGCCTTTGTATTCCTTGTATAAAAAACCTAAAAATTCATCACCCCAAGACGGTGTAAATGTTATAACACCTTCAAAATCAACAATAACCTTCTCATCTTTTTTAATATCTTTTAAAGATGATTTAAAAGCAGCAAGTGCTTCTCTGCCGAATTGTCGACTATTTAAAGTTGTGCCAAATTTTTTAAGATATATAGTCATATTATTAAAATTTAATTAATGCTAAACAACCTTGTAAATAAACATTTGCTTTTTCGATATTTAAATTAACCCTACTTTTATCAATCTTAAGCTTTGCATCACCTGTTTGAAAAATCAAATTTATTTTATTATCAGCAACAACATTTCTAACAAACTTTAATCCATTACCTCTATACTCTGGAGCGCGCCCAGAGATTACTTCGTTAAATGCAACATCTAATGCCTCTTGATGAGTTGACAATTTTGGTCTGACTCTTTTCAATGTTGCCAATACTCCCTGGCCCCTATCAGCTAAAACTATCTTTTTCTCGCGTAAATCGTAGGCAAAAAATACACCTGGAATATCTGGCCATTTGCCTAAATTATGATCAAAAGAATTATTACCAATTTCGCCAGTAATAGCTGAAATTAAAGGGAATATTTTACCTAATTCCCTTATTTCCCCCAATTTACTTTCTAATCTTGCTAATCGCGCTTGGAATACCGAACTATCAAGACAATAAAAATCAGGATAAAATTCTGTCCTTAAATCACTCACAACCCAACTTCTTGCTAATTTAACAAGTAAGCTTCTTATATTATTTTTTATATAATTATCAATATCATCTCTTGTATAATATCTATGCCCGGTTATTCCTTTGCGAACTGAAGATAATTTACCAGCATCATCCCACCGCCGTAAAGTTTGAATAGAAACCCCAAGCATTTTAGACGCCTGACTAATTGTTAATAATTTTGAATTCATATTTATTCTAAATCTATACATTATTACATATATCTATAGTATATTACATATAAATTTTTGTCAAATCTATACATCTAAACTTATCCACAGGACCAAAAAAGGCCAATAGCTTTCCTTAAAATCAAAATTTATATCTGGTACTATTTTAATACTTTTTTTCTAAGGCGAACGGACTGCGGAGTAATTTCTAACAACTCATCATCATCCATAATCTCTAAACCGCGTTCTAAAGTTAACTTCATTGGAGGCTTTAAATTTAAAGCATCATCAGATCCAGAAGCGCGTACATTAGTTAAATTCTTTCCTTTAGTTGGATTAACAGCCATATCTGTTCCCTTGCTAACATTTCCAATAACCATGCCCTTATACACCTCTATATTTGGACTAATATAAAGAGTTCCACGGTCTTGTAAATTATAAAGGGCATAACCAAGTGCTTTCCCGGTTACCATTGAAACCATGGAACCAACTTTGTGGCGTTTGACCTCACCCACATGTGGTCGAAAGCCAATAACGCGTGAAGCCATAATTCCTTCCCCTCGTGTGTCAATCATGAATTCTGAACGAAGCCCAAACAAACCGCGTGTTGGAATCTCAAACACTAATCGTGTATTAGTATTGTGTATTTTCATTTCCATCATAGTTCCTTTGCGCTTGGCAATCTTTTCAATAATAACACCAGACAAAGACTTTGGCACATCAATAATAAGCTCTTCAAATGGCTCAAGTGTTTGCCCTTCTTCTTCTTTTAAAATCACTTGTGGTTGCGAAACTTGCACTTCATAACCTTCGCGACGCATATTTTCCAACAAGATAGCAATATGCATTTCTCCACGCCCATAAACAATATATTGATCTACTTTGGAAAAATCAACCTTAATTCCTACATTCACTTCTAATTCTTTTTCTAATCGTTCCTTTATTTGTGAATTTGTTACAAACTTTCCTTCCTGACTAGAAAATGGAGAATTATTAACCATAAACCCAAGAGAAATAGTTGGCTCATCAACAGCAATGTGCGGTAAAAGATCAGCTGATTCATCTGTTGTTATTGTATCGCCAATGTTGACTTCAGGAAATCCTGCAACAACAATAATATCCCCTGCCTCAGCGCATTGAACTTCTTTTTTTGTAAAACCTTCAAATGTAAAAAGCTTGGTTACTTTTCCCTTTTGCACTGTTCCATCAACTCGTTTAATAAAGAGTTGGTCTTTTTCTTTCACTGTTCCTTCATAAATACGAGCGATCGCTAAACGACCAAGATAGTTATCATAATCCAAATTAAACGATTGCATACGTAATGGTTTATTTACTTTGGCTAGTGCTGGAGCAATATTTTCTACTATGGCATCAAGTAATGGCATCATATTCTTTGAATCCTGATTTAGTTTCTTTTTAGCTATTCCTTTTTTTCCATTAGTATAAACTGTCTGAAAATTCAACTGATCATCATTAGCTCCTAAATCCATAAACAACCCCAATACCTCTTCAACAACTTGTTCTGGTCGAGCAGCTGGTTTGTCAATTTTATTTAAAATAACTAATGGCTTAAGGCCAATATCTAATGATTTTTTCAAAACAAATCTTGTTTGCGGCATAGGACCTTCTTGCGCATCAACAACAAGAAGTACAGAATCAATTGATCGCAAAACACGTTCCACTTCAGAACCAAAATCAGCATGTCCTGGCGTATCAACAATATTAATCTTTGTATCTTTATAAAACATAGAAGCATTTTTAGCATAAATAGTAATACCGCGCTCTTTTTCAAGCGCGTTACTGTCCATACTAACGGACTCATTAGTCACTGCTCCTGTTTGACGCATCAAGGCATCAGTAATTGCTGTTTTCCCATGATCAACATGAGCGATAATTGCAATATTTCTAATTTCCATAAAATTATTATTTTTTATATATTAAAATAAAAAACCGAGAAATCAAATCTCGAGTTCTATTAGCTCGTTCTGATTTATCTATTTTTACTTCTTTTTTTTAATATCTTCCAATGCTTCTTTAGTAAAAGACGTAAGCCACAAAATAAAAGGTCTTCGCAATTTATCAATAGACCATTCATCATTTTTAAAAAGAGCTGGCTTTTCTTTTTTAAAACACGTAAGCATGGCCAAAGTTGTATGTAAATTCAATGGAGATAATTTATTATGTTCTAATAAAAAGTTTTGTTTTTTAGTCATCTGTTATTAACTATATCACTATATGTCCAAAAAATCAAATAAAT
>JAHJUH010000060.1 GCA_018829245.1 Patescibacteria group bacterium
TATTTCAAAAGCTTTAATTAATCCAATAATATTCTTTCGCGGTTCAATAGTGCCAAAAAAAAGAATAAATTTCTCTGGCAAACCATATTTTAAAAATATGTTTTTAAGAACAGATTTTGAAGATATGTTTTTGAATTGTTCCCCCACTCCTGAATAAATTACCTCTATCTTTTCCTTTTTAATTCCATAAATATTAATTAAATCTTGTTTAGTTGATTCTGAAACAGCAATAATTTTATCAGCTTGTTCAGCTTCTTGTTTTGTATTCATTAAAAACTTTTGCCAAGCTCTTTTACGCCAAGAAAAAAACTCTGGATAATGTTCAAAAGACAAATCATGGAAAGTAATAATTTTTTTACATTTCAAAGATACAGGAGCAGTAAAAAAATGAGGGTTGAAATAGATATCTATTCCTTTAAGTAATTTATCTATCTTGGGCTGGTTAAAATATCGAGCTAAAATAAAAAAAAGACGATTAGGAATCCTAAAGTCTTTTAATTTGACATTATTTAAAGAAAGCCAATCATAATTTAGATCAACTTTTTGATAGGCATTATAGAAAAGCTTGTAATTAACCTTTTCTTCTAATCTTAAAAGATGAGCTAAAAGATTAATTGCATATTCTTCTACGCCAGTTCTAGCCCCTCGGGCTAAAACTCTTATGTCGATTCCAATGTTCATTAATAAATTTCTTAATTTTTTCTTTAAATCTTTCTTGATCAAATTTCAGGGCTTCTTGCCTAATAATTTCAGAATTAAAATCAATTGTTTTAAACTTTTTTAAAGCATTTATTAAACTATCAATAGTTTGTTCTTTAAAAAAAAGTCCAGTTATTCCTGATTGAATAATTTCCAAAGCCCCGCCTTTTTCAAAAGCAATAACTGGACGGCCAGAAGCCATTGCTTCAACAGACACAATGCCAAAATCTTCTTCTTGAGGGAATATAAAGGCCTGGCAATGAGCATAATAGTCCTTGAGCTTGTCATCAGAAACCAAACCAACAAACTCAATATTTTCCCCAGCTCTTTTCATTAATTTCTTCTTATCTGGGCCATCTCCAATGATTTTCAAAGGCCAGCCAAGTTGATTAAAAGCATCTATGGCTAAATCAAATTTCTTGTAAGAAAGAAAACGGCCAACCATTAAAAAATAGTTATCTGGTTTTTTAACTGAATAAAATAAGTTGGTTTTAACTGGCGGATGAATAACTTCTGATTCTCTATGATAATACTTATTTATCCGATCAGATACAAAATTAGAATTAGCAATAAACTTATTAACCCTTCCTGCTGCTTGTTCATCCCAAACCCGAATATAGTTCATAAAAAATGGAATAATTTTTCTGATTATTCTGGAATAACCAAATTCTTCAATGTATTTATGAGAATCATCCCAAGCATAACGAATAGGCGTATGACAATAACAAATATGAAACGTGTTTGGAGAAGTAATCACACCTTTAGCATAGCTAGCTGAATCTGAAAGAACTAAATCGTATTCAGAAAAATCAAACTGCTCAATAGCCAAAGGCATTAACATTAAAAAAGGACGATGATGCGATTTAACCAAAGGAACTTTCTGTAAAAAAGAAGTATGAATCTGGCGATCTTCAAAAGCAAAACCAGTCCTATTCTTATCATAAAGCAAAGTATAGATAGGCGCATCAGGAAAAACCTGACAAAATGCCTCTAATACTCTTTCTGCCCCTCCATACTGATTTAAGTAATCATGCACTAAAGCAACTTTCATACATTCCTAACTACCCCCCTTAAACTTTATGTTTTTTAAATAAAACTACAAAAGGTGTTTTTAAAATAATGATTAGATCTAATCTTAAAGACCAATTTTCCATATAAAAGACATCTAATCTTACTTCCTCGTCAAAATCAAGATCGCTCCGGCCAGAAATTTGAGCTAATCCAGTAATGCCTGGTTTAATATAGAACATCCTTTGCTGATTAAAATTGAATTTTTCAACTTCATAAGATAAATGAGGACGATAACCAACCATACTCATATCTCCCATTAAAACATTAAAAAATTGTGGAAATTCATCTAAAGAATATTTGCGAAGAAATTTCCCTAATTTAGTAATCCTCGGATCATCTTGAATCTTATGCAAAGGACTGCCTTTTCTAATATTTTTCTGATAATCTTTTTCTAATTCTTTTAGTATTTTATTCCCTTTCTTAGTTCCAAATTCTCCATCGCATAATTCTGTTTTCATTGAACGGAATTTATAGAAAACAAATCTCTTTTTTTTATAACCATAGCGATAATCTTTATAAATAACTGGCCCTGGAGATTCAAATTTAATTAACAAAACAATTAAAATGTAAACTGGTGAAAAAATAATGATAAAAGACAAAGAAAAAACTATGTCAAAAAACCTTTTAATAATCTTGCCCCAGCCATCTAAAACTGTTTTTTTTACTTCAACGATTGGTATATCGCCTAGCATTTCAACCGAAGTATTAGATGTTAAAGTCTGAAAAAGATTAGGAACAAATTTAAAAGCTAAATGATTTTCTTCAGCAAAATTAATTAATTCTAAAACTCTTTCTTTTGGCCAGTTCGGATCAGTTAAAATAATTTCATCAATTTCTTTATTCTTAATTCTTCTTTTAATCTTTTTAATATCTGGCTCAATTAAATTACTAACTAATTGATAACCTAAACTAGGATCTATTTTAATGTTTTCAATTACTTTCTTGCTTAAACCATCTTGACCAATTACTAAAACCTGATGAGCTCCAAAATGAGATTTTCTCATTAAATGTTTTTGTAATTGATTAATTAAAAGCCGGCCGAAGAAAACAAAAATAATTGCAAATAACCAACCAGCTAAAACTAAAAAACGGGAGTTAAATAATTCTTGCCGAAGAAATACATAAAAAACTAAAACCATAACACCAGCTGAAACACCAATAACAATTTTAGAAAAATCATCCAAAAGTCGCCTTATTGTCTTAATCTCATAAAGGCCAACTAAGGCAAAAACAATCAAAAGAAAAGAAGAAACACTGACCACTAAAATAAAATACTCGCTAAAAGGAAGGTTTAAATAGAAAAGAACTGGCCGATATTGAACTACCCAAGGATTAGTTCGCAAATAATAGGATGCTAAGCCAGCCCCTAAAAGCATGATAAAATCTAAAGGAACTAAAATAGCTGTGAAAATAAGTTTGGATTTCTTCATTTTCTTTTATCTTAATAAATAATTGAGTAAAAATCAATATGATTAAGACAAATAAAAAACCCAAGTAAGCAATAAGCCGGGTTCTGTATTCCATATAAAATGGATGATAGTTATTTATCTAGGCCTAATATTACTATTAAGCTCAAGCGAGCTACTTTTAATTCATCCAAAGATGAACTTTGCTCTTGCATCAGACAGGGTTTACCATCCCGACAGGTTTCCCTGCGGGAAGAGGATTCTTAGGCCCTCACTTTTCACTTTTACCCCGCTTTAGGAGATTACCCCTAAACCCCTCACCTTATTAAAGATAAGGAGCTACCCATTCACCTTAAAATTAGTAAGGTGAGGGGTAAAGAGGAGAAACATTGTCTCTGTGGCACTTTCCCTATTCTCACGAACGGTGGGCGTTACCCACTGTCTTTTTTATCTCGCCGTAGCGCGTAGCGCAAAGGCGGATTATGATGCCCGGACTTTCCTCCTCGATTATAATCGAGGCAACTATCTAGCTTACTTAGATTATCCCTATATTAACAAATAAATAAGGGTTTGTCAATGTCTATAAAAGCGTCTGGGTTCTTTCCTGTTCATCCAGCGCTTGATTAACTAATCTGTCTGCTTCCTTGTTCTTTTCTCTAAGAATATACTTAAAACTAACTTGTTTAAAATCAATTGTCAAGTTCCAAACTTTAATAAATAAAGACTGGAGATTTGTTTCCTTAATCTTATAATCATGATTTAACTGCTTAATTGCCAATTCACTATCAGAGCAGATCTCAATTTCCATTTCTTTGATCTTTTTTTTGCCAAAAAGCAGCTTTGCTTTTTTTAAAGCAAAAACAATAGCTTGGTATTCAGCTTCATTATTAGTAGCTTCTCCAATAAACTCATTATATTTCTTAAGAGTTTGTCCTTGTTTTTGGATAACCACTCCAATAGCAGCTGGTCCAGGATTATTCCTAGCCCCGCCATCAGTGTAAATAGTAATTTCCATATTATTAAGAATTTTATTATTCTAAGTTATTCTAAGGAACGTCCTTAAAATATACGTCCTTTGCAAAGGACGTAATATTTTAAAGACGTTCCTTAATTAAATAATATTTAAGATAATTTTAAATCAATTATTTTCATTTCTAAATCACGCTGCCCATTCCATTTATTGACTATAAGCTCAAAAACAATATCAATCAAGTCCCCTTTTTTTATCTCTTCTATTTTTTTGCCTAATCCAAATCCAATTGCATTAAAGTTTTTAGCTATTTTTGAATCCTTATTAAACATTGTCAATGCCATTTTTAAATGCCCTCCATTATTGCCAACTACTCTTAAACTACTTATTTCTAATCCTTTAACTAAAAATCTTGGTTCTGGATTAGCTTTTCCAAAAGGAGCAAAACGATGAATCTGATCATAGTTCTTCCAATCAACATCTTTTAAATATAGTTCTTTATCAATTTCTAAAATAGGATCTATATTTACATTCCTCATTTTTTCTTCAGCTATCTGATTAAACTTTTCTTTAACTTGATTAAGTTTTTTAGCATTCATTCTAAATCCGCCTGTTCCGCAACGTCCGCCATAATAATCAAAAAACTTAGCGCATTGTTTAAGCATGCTCATTAAATCAAATTCTGAAATACTTCGGCAGGAAGCATGAATTAAATCACCTCTTTGATGATAAATAATAGTTGGCTTGCAATATTTATCTTTAACCTTGCCAGCTATTAAACCAACCAATCCTATTGGCCAATCAGGACTGCCTTCAAAAATTAACTTGAAATCTTCTCCTTGATCAATTTTTTTATCTAAACAATCTACAACTTCTTTAAAAACCTTTGTAGTTAAACTCTGCCGTTTAATATTTTTCTGATTAAGCCTTAAGGCTAATTCTTTAGCTTCTTTTTTATCTTGAGTAGTTAAAAGACGAAAAGCAGTATTAGCATGACCGATTCGCCCAGCTGCATTTAAGCGCGGCCCTAACATAAAACCAAGAGTATAAATATTAAGATTAGTTAAAGGTGCTTCTCCATTTAAAGAATGATGATTTACTTGAGGCGTAATTTTAGATACTTCCATTAATTCTTTTAATCCTAGCCATTTAGTTTGAGCTAAAACACCTAAGCCATATTTAACCAAAGTCCTATTTTCGCCAATTATTGATTCTACATCAGCCACCGTAGCTAAAGCTACTAAATCTAACAACCATTTCTTTAATAGATTATCATTTTGCTTTCCTTTTGATGACATTAAAGCACAAGCTAATTTGTAAGCAACGCCAGTTCCAGACAATCCTTTAAAAGGATATTTATCTCCTTTTTGTGAAGGATTAATTAAAGCTACTGTCTTGGGCATCTGACCATCTATTTGATGATGATCAGTGATAATAACATCCATTTTTAAGGAGTTAGCTAAATCTACTTCTTTTACATCATTACTAGCGCAATCAGTAGTGATAATTAAATTTACATTGTTTTCATATGCTTGTTGAATTGATTTTTCATTTAATCCATGATTTTCTTTTTCTCTATCTGGAATATATGTACTAATATTTTGAACGCCTAAATCTTTAAGAGTAATAAATAGGACAGCTGCTGAACAAACGCCATCAGCATCAAAATCACCATAGATTAATATTTTTTCCTGTTTTTCAATTGCTTTTAAAATGCGTTTAACTGCTTTTTTCATTCCTTTGAGCAAAAAAGGATCATGAATATCTTCTTCATAATCAGAATTAAAAAACTCATCAATTTGCTGTTGAGTTTTTAATCCCCTGTTATAAAGCATTTGTACAATCAAAGGAGAATATTCAGGAAATTTTTTAAAAAAAGCGCTTGGCGCTTTAGGTTTAATTTGCCATTTCATAATACAAGGTCTGACCTTAAGCGAGTAGTCTGAAATTTCTGAGACGCGTCGGAGCCCTTTAGGGTAAAGCGCTAAGAAATTTTAGACTACTTGCTTATGTCAGACCTTAAGAGCTTCTATACCTGGTAATTTTTCTCCTGCTAAAAACTTTAACATTGCCCCGCCGCCAGTAGAAATATGATCTATTTGATCAAGTAAATTTAATTGCTCTAAAAGAACAATTGTATCTCCGCCGCCTACTACTGAAAAA
>JAHJUH010000008.1 GCA_018829245.1 Patescibacteria group bacterium
ATCACTAACCACTAACAAAACTTCGTCAAAGACGATTTCTTTTTTTTCTCCTACATCTAACTTCTCTATTTTAATTTTATCTCCTGGGGAAACCAAATATTGCTTTCCCCCGGTTCTTATTACTGCAAACATACCCTGTAGAAGAATTTTGAATTTATACTAACTACTTACCTTTAATAATCCAAAACTCTTTTTTATTTACTTAATTATTATTAATACCCCGTTTTGTTAAATTAAATCAAAGATTTAATTATTTCAAAATTTCTCTACGGGGCATAAATTTAATACTAAACTATTTAAAAAGAAAAATCAATATTTATTCAATTAATATTAATTAATTGTCATCAAAATCTAATAAAGGCTTTTCTATATCTTTAGTTTCTATTTGTTGTTTCCCATCAGTTATCTTAACTACATCTTTATCAATTTTTTTGAATTCTTGGCCAGCCTTATTATAGCTACTTACAGTTGTTGTTAAATTATTCCCTAATTTTCGCATATATTGATTATACATTCCTAGATGTTTCCCAAGTCTTTCTACTTCCTTTATTATTCCAATGGCTTGTTCGGAAATTTTCTGTCTTCTTAATCCTTGTAAAACAGTTTGTAAATAAGCTAAAAAAGAAGTTGGGGAAACAATTATTACCTTTTTTCTTCCTGCATAAGAAATTAAACTATTAGTATCCTCTGTGACTGCCCCTACTTTATTAATTAAAAGATCATAATAAACAGCTTCTGAAGGAATAAACATAAATGCAAAATCCATTGTTTTCTCTTCTGGCTTTACATATTTCGAGGTTTCATCAATTCTAAATTTCAAATCATTTATAAAAGCAGATTCATACTTTTTCTTCTCTTCAGAACTCTGACTATCCAAAATCCTATTATAATTTTCTAAACTAAACTTAGAATCAATTGGAATAACTTGTTTATCAACAAATACTACTGCGTCAACTATAGTCCCATCTTTAAAAGAATACTGAATTTTATAAGAATCTGGCGGCAAAACATTTTTTAAAACTGTCTCTAAAAAATACTCTCCTAAAATTCCACGCTGTTTGGGATTTTTTAAAATATCCTGAAGATTTTTAAGCTGATCAGCAAATCCTACAACTTGCTTGTTAGTCTCATCTAATTTAGTCATTTTTTCGGTCACATCACGGATAATCTTAGCACTTTGGCTAAATTGACTTTGAGCAGATTTAGCTGATTCAGAAAGTTTGTTATCTAAAACCTGGCTTAACTGATTCATCTGCTGTTGAAGTATTAATAATGATTGATTATCTTCTTGTTCTGGTTTCTTCTTTAATAATAAAAAAAATAATGAACCTAATCCAATAACTATTAATATTAAGAGAGAAATAATAAAAGTTTCCATATAAATTACTTTAACATATTTATATATAAAATAAAACTTCGGTTAAAATAAAAGCAAAATAAATAAATAAAAGAAAAACTGCCTCTTTTTTGGTAATTCTTTTACCGGTTCTAATAAATATCAAAAAGAAAACAGCCGCGATAATCAAAAATAACCGGCCAATAACAAAAACAGATAAACCTGAAACTTTAATCGGACAGATTAAAGCAACCAAACCAACAACTAACGTCATTGGAAAAATAACAGCCCCCATAAGATTACCAGCCACCATCCAACTTTTGCCTTTTTTAACCGCCTGAACGCTGAAAAATAACTCTGGTAAAGCATTGCCTAAACTAACTATTAAAACGCCTATTAAAACCAATGGAAGATTTAAAAGACTGGAAAAATATATTACCGAGCGAACTATGCATTCAGCCGCCAATAAAAGCAAAATAATTAAAAAAATAATTTCAAATAAATAATGAAAAATACCTTTTAATCCTAATGGTTTTTTTGTTTTTTTATAAATTTTACTAAATCTATCTTTTCTGCCAAAAAGCCAAAAAGAATACATAATAAACGATAAAATTAAAATTAATCCATCTATTCGCGAAATTTCTTTATCTAATGTTAAAATCAAAGATAAAATAGACAAAAGTAAGGTGGATATTGCCGTGCCTTGAACCGTCCTACTAACCAATTTTAATCCCCTTTTAGAAATTAAAACTGCCAGCGCCATAGTAATGGTCAAGTCAATAATATTACCACCAGTAATTTCACTATACGATAGATGAGGAATCTTATGCAAAGCAGAGCTTATTCCTATAGTAAGATTGGGAATGGTCGCTGCTATAGCCATAGTAAAAAAAGCAACCACAAATTCTTTCCAACCTAAGAATCTGGCCAAAATATTTATTGAAGCAACCAATCCTTTGCTTGAATAAACAAGTATAATAAATGAGATAATAAAGATTGAAAAATAAAATAAAGTCATTTGATTAAAGTCCTTTTCTTATAAACTTTTTTATAAACAACCACTTAGTCGCTTCAATTAAAAAGATATTTAAGAATCCTAAAATTAAAACTAAACTCCAATCAAAAAAATTAAGAGGAACAGTTTTTAAGAGTGTTTGTAAAAACGGAATATAAAGAGCTGATAATAACATTAAAATACCAATTAACCAAGCTAAGATTAAAAACTTATTAGACCAAAGATTAATCTCCCATAAATTACGCCGCAAGCTTTTACAAGAAAAAACATAAAGAAGTGAATCAATAGTCAATCCGGCAAAAATAACTGATCTAATATGCGCAATCTCATAACCAGAATATTTCAAAAGATAAAAGAAAAGTCCCAATAAAAGAAAATCAGTTGTTAATCCAATAATAAAAATTAAAACTTTCATTTCTTTATTTAAAAGGAAAAGTCCATAATCATTAGGACTTCGCTCCATAATGTCTTTTTCTTTTTCTTCAAAAGCCAAACTAACTCCTAATGGCCCGTCTTCTATTAAATTAACCCATAGAATTTGGCCGGCTAAAATTGGCAATGGCCAACCAAATAACAAACTAACACAAATTAAAATAATTTCTGTAAAGCTATCTGAAAGCAAGTAAGTAATAATTTTTCTAATATTATCAACAATAACCCGTCCTTCTTCAATTGCTGATTCAATAATACTAAAATTATCACTTAAAAGAACTAAATCAGAAACTTCTTTAGACACATCAGTTCCAGACCCTAAAGCTATTCCAATATCAGCTTGTTTTAATGCTGGCGCATCATTAATTCCATCTCCAGTCATAGCCACCACTTCTCCTTGTTTTTGCCACGCCTGAACAATTCTTAATTTCTGGCTTGGTTCAACTCGAACATATACTTCAATATGTTTTAATTTCTTTTCAAATTCTTTATCGCTTAATCTATCTAATTCTTTACCTTCGCAAATATTTTCCTTTTTAGTTTTAAATCCCAATTTTTCAGCTACTGCTATGGCAGTTAATTTATGATCGCCAGTAACAATAATTGGTTTCATGCCTGCTTTTCGGCAAGTATCCATAACTTCTTTTGTTCCTTTTCTAATTGGATCATGCAAGGCAAAAAAACCAACTGAAACCATTTCTTTTAATTCTTCTTCTTTGTCTTTATCTATTTTTTGATCCTTAGTTTTTTTATAAGCTACTGCAATAACTCTAAAACCTTGTTTAGTTAATTTTTCATATCTTTCTTTTAATTTTTTAAAATCAGATAAAAGTAGCTTTTTTCTCTTTCTATTTATATCTAAATAGGAAGACATTGATAAAATTTTCTCTGGAGAACCAACTATGTATAAGATATTACTGTCTGGATCAAGCTTATGCAAACTAGCTGCATACTTATAATTCGAATCAAAAAGAAATCTATCAATCAATGGCTGTTCTTGATCAAGTTCTTTTCTTGAAAAACCTGCTTGAATACCAGCTAAAAACAATGATCTTTCAGTTGGGCTTCCTCTAATAATCCATTTTTCAGTTGGTTCTTCATAATTCTCAATAAAAGATTCATTACAAAGCATAGCAATCTTTAAAGCCATGGTATGTGATTTGCCATCTTTTTTATCAAACCCTTTAACTAATTTCTTATCATTATTATCAAAAAAACCTTTATTTCCTGTAAAAATACCAGCTACTTCCATTTTAGCCTCAGTCAAAGTTCCTGTTTTATCAGTAAGAATTATTGAAGTACTTCCTAGTGTTTCAGCTGAAGCTAATTTACGAACTAACCCTTTTTTCTTTAAAATCTTCTGCATGCCTATGGCTAAAATAACGGTCATGGCCACTGGCAATCCTTCAGGAACAGCTGCCACGGCAATAGCAATAGATGTAGTAAATATTTCAATGAATCTTCCTCCTGTAATCATTCCTTCAATAAAAATAATTGAAGAAATAATTATAATAACTACTCCGATAATTTTACTAAAACGAGAAAGTTTCTTTTGATAAGGTGTTTTTTCTTCTTCTGTTTCTTTAATTGCTTCAGCTATTTTACCAATCTCTGTTTTTATTCCAGTAGCCACAACTACTGCTTTTCCCCAACCGCTTTCAATAATTGTTCCCATATATGCTATATTATTTCTATCAGCCAAAGAAATTCCTTCTGATAAAACAGATATGTCCTTTTTAGCAGCTAACCATTCGCCAGTTAAAGATGATTCGTTAATTTTTAAATCATGGCTTTCAATTATTCGAGCGTCACCAGGCACCTTATTACCAGCTCTTAAAAAAATAACATCTCCTGGAACAAGATATTTTTGAAAAATCTCTTTTTCTTTGCCATTACGAAAAACAATTGTTTTTAATTGAAATACTTTTTTAAGCTTGCTTAATGCTTGATTAGCTTTACTTTCCTGTAAATAACCAACTAAAGTATTTAAAACAACTACTCCGAAAATAATAATACTATCAGTATATTCCCCTAAAGCTAAAGCAGTTATTCCAGCTATAAATAGAATATAAACTAAAGGACTATTTATCTGTCCTATAAG
>JAHJUH010000061.1 GCA_018829245.1 Patescibacteria group bacterium
GCCACAAAAGCTCGCCTGTGCCATGTTTTTCAGTTAATGGCATCAATATATCCTGAAGCGCTTTTTGGCTAAAATCCACTATTTCTGACAATTCTTTCTCTAATAATTCCAAGTTATTTTTAACTTCTTTTAAGCTCATTTTCTTCCAAATAAGAATGTCTGAATCATACTTTAATTCATCAGTAAAAAAGAATTTAGTTAGCTCCCCTATTTCAGATAATTTCTTTATTCGTTTTTGTTCTAAGGCAACTATTTTTTTTACATAATCAAAATCAATGTTTTTTTCTAAATAAGGAAGGCATAGCTTTGTTAATTTATCTAAATCCATTTCTCTAATATAGTGAGCATTAAACCAATCAAGTTTTTCAAGATTAAAAATAGCATTTGATTTGTTCATTTTCTCTAAAGAAAATTCTTGTTCTAATTCTTTTAATGAAAAAATCTCTCTTTCATTTCCTGGATGCCAGCCAAGAAAAACCATAAAATTTATCAATGCTTCTGGAAGATAACCCATTTCTATATAATCTTTAATAGCAGTAGCTCCGTGTCTTTTGCTTAATTTTGATTTATCTGATCCTAATGTTAATGAATTATGAGCGTATTGCGGCGGATTAAAACCAAGCGCTTCAAAAATTAAAAGTTGTTTAGGAGTATTAGAAATATGATCTTCTCCTCTAATTACATGGCTAATTTTCATTTCAGCATCATCAATTACTACAGCTAAATTATATAAAGGAGTTTTTTCATTCTTAGCAATCCCTATATCCCCTAATAATTTTCCATTAAATTCTAGTTTTCCTTTAATTAAATCATTAAAAACTATTTTTTTATCTGGACATCTAAATCTAATAATTCCGCTTTTAGCTTTTCCTTTTCTATTGCAAATATGCCTGGGCGCTTCTTTTTTTTCTATTTGTTCTTTTTTTTCTTTTTCTAATTCTTCTTTAGTATGATCACACCAAAAAGCATCTCCTGAATTAAGAAGTTTCTTAATATATTTTTCATAAATCTCTGTTCGTTCGCTTTGTTTAATAGGACCTTCATCCCATTCTAAACCCAGCCATTTTAAGCTTTTTATAATATCCTTTTCATACTTTTCTTCAGATCTTTCTATATCAGTATCTTCAATGCGTAAAATAATCTTACCTTTATTTTTTTTGGCAAATAAGTAATTAAAAAGCACAGTTCTAACATTACCAATATGAAATAGGCCTGTTGGACTTGGCGCAAGTCTGACTCTTACTTGACTTGCTTTACTGTTTATGTTAGTATTTTTATAGTTATTTATCATAAAAAAGGAGGGAAAAATGTCACTAATAATTAGTTTTTTAATACTTATTATAATAAGCTTAACAGTAGCTTATTATCTTATTAAAGAAAATTAGCAGGGCCTGCTTTTTGCTTACGCAGGCCTTTTTATTTCCCCATTTCAATTAAGGCTTGTGCAATTCTTTGTGCTGCTTCTGGTTGAGAAAAATTCTTAGCATTGGCAGATATTTTTTGAGCTAATGCTGGATTTTCTAATACTTTAGAAATTTCATTAAGCAGCATATGAGAAGTTAAATTATCTTGTTCTAAAACAGTAGTTGCGCCAGCACGGGCATAAGCAAAAGCATTTTCTCTTTGATGATTAGCAGCAGCATCAGGTAAAGGAATTAAAATACTCGGCTTATTACAAGCAGCAATTTCAGAAATACTTCCTGCTCCAGCGCGGGAAATGATTAGATTAGCTGAAGTATAGGCAGCAGCTATTTGCTCTGCGCCTAGGAAAGAATAAAGATAATATCCATTTAATTGGCCTGTTTTTTCTTTAATCTGTTCAAAGTTTTTAAAACCGCATTGATGTATAATTTCATACTTTTCTAAAAGATTTGAAAGGGTTGATGAAATAAGATCATTGATTTTTTGCGCTCCTTGGCTGCCTCCTAAAACAAGAATAACTGGTTTTTGACCGCTAATATTAAAAATGTTTTTAGCTTTTTCTCTTTCTTCTGGATTAGTTGAAGTACATAATTGAATGATTTCTTGACGAATTGGATTGCCAACTAAAGCAGTTTTTTGAGCTGGAAAATATTTTCCAGCTGAAGAAAAAGAAATAGCAATTCTTTTAGAAAATTTAGCTGCTAAACGATTAGCTAAACCAGGAATTGTATCTGATTCATGAATTAAAACAGGAATTCTATAAAGCCAAGCC
>JAHJUH010000062.1 GCA_018829245.1 Patescibacteria group bacterium
CATTTAGAAAGCCCGCCGCCTCTCGCGCTTTCAGCGCGAGGCTTGACCGCCGTAGGCGGCTGGCGGCGGGCGTCAGATCAAGTTTCGTTTCTTAGATTTGTGAATTAGATTTGGTAAGATGATTGTAAAAGTTTGTGGCCGCGATTAACTTGGTGAGCCACGCTATAAATCGCCAAAAAGGCGATTTTTATGTTAAAATAAAAAGATGATTATTAGAAATAAAAAAGAGTTTATTAAATTAATAAAATCTTTTAATATAAAAACAAAATTTATTGTTATTAAACCAAATTGGATTGATATTAAAAAAGGAAACTATACTGAACCTGAAATTCTTGAATGGTTATTTGAAGCTTTGCCTCAAAAAAAGATTGTTATAGAAAGCTATACGCCATGGCGTGGAAAGGAATATCAGGAAGGAGAGTTAGGGGTAAACTTAGAAGACGGTAAGAAGTTTTGGGATTTTTATAAAGAAATGGATAAAGAATATCTTAAAAAAACAGGAATTGGAACTGTTTTAAAAAGATTTAATGTTTCCTATATAAACATAACTAATGAATATTGGGCTAAAAGAATTATTAAGTCTTCTATTATTAAACGTTTGGTTGAGAATAAATATGAAAAGCTTTATTGGACTGAATTTTATTCTTTTGTTCCAGAAAAACTTTATAAAATTAGAGAAGATGCAACTTTAATCAGTTTAGCAAAAATTAAAATTGAAGAAGAAAATAAAGAAATTATGGTTTCGCTTTCATCCAAAAACATTTTTGGATTGATTCCACATCCATCAAGACAAGAACCTTATCATAGAGATAATCATTCTTTAATTCCTCAAGCAATACTTGATATAAATAAGGTTTATATGTCAGTTTTTGAAAAAAATCTTTGGATAAATGAAGGTATAAAAAGTATGGTCAAGCATTATTGCCAAGATAATCAAAGTTACGAAAAAAATAAAGGAATAGTATTTATTGGAGATAATCCTGCAAAAACAGATATAGAAACTTGTAAAGATATGGGAATAAAACCAGAGAGTGTTCCTTATTTAGTATTATTTAAGAATGAATTTTGCCGCCACTTTTTTAATAAATAAATTTTTTTTGGCTTTGGCCAGTCCGTTGCAGGCGAACATCTTCGGAAGCCGTAGCCGCGATCCATCATTTCAGATTTTTCTTCTGGAATTTAAAGATTAAATCTGGTAGAATAATAAAGTATAAAACTTAATTTGGCTTTTACTGCCAGTGCTTTGTCTTTTATCCCCGTATATGGCGAGAACAATTCTTTGGCAATTGTTAATAGTTGGAGGTCAATAATTTCGGTTTCGGTGGTGATATCGTTTATGGTTTACTATCGAAAGGATAAAACTCATTTGGAGGTGGAAATGAGCCTTTATTGAACATCAAATTGTTTTAAATCTGGAATATAAATATACTCATTTTGTCGCTGGATTATGGTTCTAACGTCGTCCACGACACGAAACTAAATTTGGCAAAAGTATAGATATGTGCTATTGTTCATTTATATAAAACAAAAAGGAGGGTAAAGAAATGAAAGTAATTATTCAGGATATACCACAAGAATTTGTAGGACCAGTAAGAATAAGGCATCTAGAAGAAAAGGGAATAGCAATGTGTCATAAAGAAAATAAAATTGATATAGAGATTGATGATCAAAAGTTAGCAGAAAGAATTTTAAGAGAAAAATGTAATTTTGTTTTTTAACCAATAAAAATATTAAAAATATTGAGATTATCTCCGGGTAATCTCTTTTTTTATAGTGTTATTTTTTTATGTTTGGAATATAAATACACTGATTCTGTCGTTGGATGATAGTTCTAACATTATTCACATGTGGAGCCAAACTATGCACATGATGAGATACATAGGTGACACCTCTAAAATCAACAAACAAGGAGTTAATATCAAGGATTTATTAAAGCGTTTATAATATGGACAAGATTAAGAAAGCGCTTAGTAAATTGAGTTTAAAAGAAAAGCAGAAAGTAAAAGAAATTTTATTTCAGATAGACAATGGTAGCTTTCAAGGTTTGAATACAAAAAAGCTAAAAGGAAGGATTGATATCTTCCGTGTTCGCCAA
>JAHJUH010000009.1 GCA_018829245.1 Patescibacteria group bacterium
AATAAATTTAATCCAAATTATTTTTCGGTATGGAAATATCAGTCTAGATAAAAATAAAAAGAGGGTCATGGCGACGAACCACACCCTCTTTTCGATGATTCTATTATATAATAGAATCACATTTTAAGTCAAGGATTTTATCCACAGGGATAATAAATTTTATGAAATTTAGAGATAATTTTGTGTATAGGAAAGAATCGGGATTATTTTTAGAAATAAATAAAAGATTTGGAGGGGAGTGTGATTTAATAACCCAGAGGCGTCGTCCTGAAAATGACATGAATTAAGGACAGTCCTTATTATTTTGTAGGATAAGCCTCTTATAAATATTTTATCCTAATAAGGTCCGACCTATTAAGCGGATTTAATTATGTCGGACCTTTGGCTATGTTTACTAAGGTTACTACTTAATTATGTCGGACATCTCTAAGTGTAAGGATTAGAAAAAATCGCCTAAAAGGTGATTTTTTGCTTGTCCTGAAGAGTTTGAAGTAGTAGAATAAAGATAATATGGAAACTATTATCAACAATACTCAAGAAATGCAAAAGATAGGAAAGGATTTAGCTAAAAAGATAATAAGGAAAGGTAATAAGAAGGCTTTGATTGTTGGCTTAGAGGGCGAATTGGGCAGTGGTAAAACAACTTTTATTCAAGGATTAGCTAAAGGATTAGGAATTGAAGAATTAATCACTAGTCCTACTTTTGTAATTATGAAGAGATATAATTTTCCTAAAGGAGAATTGTATCACATAGATTGTTATCGCATTGATTTAAAAGATTTAATTGAGTTAGACTTTAAAGAAATTATTAATAATCCTAAAAACATTGTAGTAATTGAATGGGCTGAAAAGATTAAAGATATTTTACCCAATAATGTTATTTGGATGAAGTTTGAATACTTAGATAAGAATATGAGGAAAGTTATCTATGTCCCGTAGTAGAATTTCGACAATCGCCTTTACCCAGTAGTAGAAATTTGACAAATATTTTGCTTTGCAAAATATCAAATACCAGAAGCAGTCAAATTTTCACTACTGGGTTTGGCGACAAAAAATACAGGACATAAAATAAATATAGATAATATAAAACATATAACTTAAACAAGAGAAATTTTGATTATTAAGTCGAAATTTCACTACAGGATATGAAAAAATTAATAATTCTTGATGGAAATGCTTTAATTTACCGAGCTTTTTACGCTTTGCCGCCTTTAAAAAACAAGCAAGGCAAATTAACTAATGCTGTTTATGGATTTACCAGTATTCTTTTTAGATTTATCCAGGAATTAAATCCAGATTATTTAATAGCTACTTTTGACTTACAAGGACCAACTTTTCGTAATTTAGAGTATAAGGAATACAAAGCTAAAAGAGTAAAAGCGCCTCAAGATTTGTATGATCAAATTCCCATGGTTAAAGAAGTAGTTAAATCATTAAATATTCCTATTTATGAGAAACAAGGATTTGAAGCAGATGATGTTATTGGAACAATTGTTCAAAAAACAAAAAATGAACAAATTAAAAATATCATTATTACTGGAGATTTAGATACCCTTCAATTAGTTGATCAAAAAACAGAAGTATATACTCCTAAAAAAGGAGTTAAAGATATGTTTGTTTATGATCAAAAATCTGTTAAAGAACGATTTGATTTAAATCCAAAACAAATTATTGATTTAAAAGGATTACAAGGAGATTCTTCAGATAATATTCCTGGCGTGCCAAATATAGGGAAAAAAACAGCTGTAGGATTGCTTAAGCAATTTGGCAGTTTAGAAAATCTTTACAAAAAATTAGAAGCTAGCGATTTAAATCCCAAGCTTAAATCCAGATTATTAGAATACAAGGATTTGGCCTTTCTAAGCTATAATCTAGCTACGATTAAAAAAAATGTTCCAATTGATTTTAATTTAAAAAAATGCGAATGGGGAGGATACAAAGAAAAAGAAGTGATTAAATTATTAGAGGAATTAGGCTTTAAAAGTTTGATAAAAAGATTAGGCATGTTATAATAAAAGCATGATTTAGTTTTTGGTCGAGAACTAAAGATAAAAGATTTAATAAATAAATATATTTAATTTTAAACATCAAAATTATGATTAAAACAGGAGTAGGAATAAGTAATAATCCAGACGCCCAGAAAGCCGGAGAAGAAGCTTGTCAACAAGCTATCAACCAGGCTGGCGATACAGCTAATCTAATAGTCGTTTTTTCTACAGTTGATTATGCTCAAGAAAAAATGCTTGATGGAGTGAGGTCTGTTTCCAAGGGAATTCCTTTAGTTGGTTGTTCAGATTCAGGTGAAATTACAACAAAAGGGCCAGTATTAAAGCATGTAGCTGTAATGGCTTTAAATGCAGATAATATCGAGTTTTCTTTTGGCGTAGGACATAACACAGATAAAGATTCTTTTAAAGCTGGGGTAGAAGCAGCTAAAGAAGCAAAGGAAAAAGCCAAAGGATCACTTTCTTTGTTTGTTATGTTTTTAGACGGCTTGGCTGAAAATGGCGCTGCTGCTGTTCGCGGCGTACAAGAAGTTTTAGGAAAGAACTTTCCTATTATGGGAGGTTCAGCTGGTGATGATTTTCTTTTTAAGAAGACCTATGAGTATTACAATGACAAAGTTTTAGACAATTCATTGGTTGGAGTTGGGTTTTCTGGTGATTTTTCTTTTGGCGTAGGAGTGCAACATGGATGGGAGCCAATTGGACTTCCAATGAAAGTGACTAAAGCTGAAGGAGCAAAACTGATTGAGATAAATAATCGTCCGGCTCTTTCTATTTATGAGGATTATTTTGGCAGAAAAGCAGAAGAGTTGATTAAGGAGCCAATTGCTCGAATTGCTTATACTTATCCTTTAGGAATGAGCGTTGAAGGGAGTTCTGAGCTTTTGATTCGAGATGTTGTAATTGCTAATAAAAAAGGCGAGATTACTTGTGCAGCAGAAATTCCACAAGGTTCAGAAATAAGATTAATGCTTGGCGATTATGATAAAGCGATTCAAGCGGCTACAAAAGCAGCTGAAGGGGCTTTGGACCAGCTTAAAGGAGCAAAACCAAAAGTAATTTTTGTTTTTGACTGTATAGCTCGATGGAAACTTTTAGGCAAAGCCATAGGTGAGGAAATTACAGCTGTTCAAAAAGTATTAGGAAAAGAAGTTCCTTTAATTGGTTTCTATACTTATGGAGAACAAGCTCCTTTAGGGGGATTGCTTGGAAAGGATTGTTTTTCTGTATTTCATAATGAAACCATAGCATTGTTAGTATTAGGGGAATAGAAGATGACAAAAATTGATAAGGAATATTCAAAATTTGATCAAGAACGGGAAAAGCAATTTCAAGAAATGGATCGCATTGCTAAGATGTTGATAAAGAGGGATCTTGAATTATCTGAAATTAGAGCTAAAAGAGAAGAAGAAGAGAGTAAAATTAGATCTATTATAGCTAGTTTAGTTGATGGTTTAATAGTTTTTGATAAAGAAGAAAAGATTATTTTAATTAATCCAGAAGCAGAGAATATTTTAGGATTAAAAGAGAAACAGGTATTCGGCAAAAAAATAGATCAGCTTTTAGATTTTCCAAACTTAATTAAGCTGTACCATGTATTAGGCAAAAAAATAGAATGGACTGGCCAAAAATACGAGCTGATCTTAGAAAAATTAATAAAGAGATATTTTCAAGTGTCAGTTGTTCCGCTTGCGGTTGTAGGTGAAAAAATAGGCTTGATGGTAATTTTACATGATATTACTAGAGGCAAAGAAGTTGAACGGCTTAAGACAGAATTTGTATCTATTGCCGCTCATCAGCTTAGAACTCCTCTTTCTGCTATTAAATGGTCATTGAGTATGATTTTAGATGGAGATGCTGGCAAAGTTTCTTTAGGGCAGATTGAATTTTTAGAAAAAGCATATCAAAGCAATGAAAGGATGATTTTTTTAATTAACGATCTTCTTAATGTTGCCCGCATTGAAGAAGGACGGTTTATCTATGATTTGAGCTTGCAGTCTATAGAAAAGATTATAGAGAAATCCATTGATAATTTAAAAGAATTGAACAATAAGAAAGAAGTAGAGTTAGTGTTTAAAAAACCAAAAGAATCATTGCCAAAGATCAAAATTGATAAAAAGAATATAGAATTTGTTATCCAGAATTTATTAGATAATGCCATTCGTTTTAATAAGCCGGGTGGAAAAGTGACAATTTCAGTTAAGTGTGATAAGATAAATATAGAAGTAATGGTTGAAGATACTGGCGTTGGCATACCTTATTTACAGCAAAACCGTATTTTTAGTAAATTTTTTAGAGCTGATAATGTGATCAAACTAGATGTTGAAGGCACAGGTCTTGGATTGTTTATTTGTAAAAATATAATTGAAGCGCATAGCGGTAAAATATGGTTTGAAAGCAAGAAAGACAAAGGAACTATTTTTTTATTTAGTTTGCCAATTAAGTCCTGAAACATAAAACATAAAACATATGAAAAAAATTCTTATTATAGAAGATGAAGAAATATTACTTGAACTTATACAAAAAAGATTAATACAAGAGGGCTATCAAGTTGTTGTTGCTAAAGATGGCCAAGAAGGATTAGAAAAATTAAGACAAGAAAAGATAGATTTAATTCTTTTAGATATTATTATGCCTAAAATGGGCGGCTTTGAAGTAATTGAAGAAATTAATAAATACAAAAAGCTTAAAGGTATTCCAATAATTATTATTTCCAATTCAGGACAGCCAGTTGAATTAAGCAGGGCTAAGGAGTTGGGAGTTGTAGATTGGCTGATTAAAACTGATTTTGACCCTGCTGAGGTTATTGATAAGGTTAAAAAACAATTAAATTAATTATATGGTTAATGATTCAGAACAAAAGGAAAAAAAAGCGTCAATTCTTATAATTGAAGATGATAAATTTCTTAGAGAGCTTTTGTTTCGTAAATTAGAAAAAAGCGGATTTAATATATCAATAGTTATTGACGGAGAAGAAGCATTAAGGAAAATTAAAGAAGAAGAATATGAAATAATTTTATTAGATTTGGTTTTGCCTGGAATTGATGGATTTGAAATACTTAAAGAAATTAAGAAAAATCCTAAAACTAGCAAAACACCAGTAATTATTTTAAGTAATTTAGGGCAACAGGAAGAAGTAGAAAGAGGATTAAGATTAGGAGCTGTTGATTATTTAATTAAGGCTCATTTTACGCCAGACGAGATTATTCAGAAAATTGAAAATATTTTAAAAAAGAACAATATTTAGTTTGAAGAGATGTTTAATATAAAGAATAAATTTTTTTTAATTTTATTTTTTTCTATTTTAGCCCTAGGGCTAATTTTTGTTTGGTTGTATTATAATCGGACAATTGAAATAAATAATCAAATGGCTAGCTTAGCAAATGAAATAACTAGTGATGAAGTTAGTCCTTTGAGCGGATTACCATGTTCAAATTATCAAAGGCGTCCTTTGGCAATAGTTTTAGCTAATGATCCAGTAACCCGTCCTTTAACCAGTCTTATCCAGGCTGATTTAGTAATAGAAATGCCAGTGATTACCAATAGTATTACAAGAATAATAGCGTTCTATGTTTGTAATTCACCAGATGAAATTGGTTCTTTGCGCAGTGCTCGCCATGATTTTATTCCTTTAGCTGTAGGATTTGATGCTATTTTAGTTCATTGGGGTGGTTCTCATTTTGCCTTGGATGAACTTGATGCTGGAGTAATGGATAATATTGATGCTATGAAGAATCCATATAATGCGTTTTATCAAAAATCAGGCATTCCACAGCCACATAATGGATTTAGTTCTATGAGCAAATTAATTAATGTTGTTAATAAATTAGGTTATCGTTTAGAAAATGAGTTTGAAGGTTATTTATTCCAACAAGAAAACAGCAAGCAAAAAACAGATAAGGTTTTAAGAATTGGTTATTCATATCCATACAATGTTTCGTATCAATATGATTCAGCTACTAATTCATATTTAAGATATAGAACTAATCTTAAGGAAATGGATAAAAGCAATAACCAGCAAATTAAAGCTAAGAATGTTGTAGTAATGAGAGTTTTTTCAAAACAGATTCAAGGACCTGATTATAATGATTTGGATTTAGAAGGAACAGATCAATGTCAAGTTTATCAAAATGGAGAAGTTATTCCTTGTACTTGGCATAAAAGCGAAAAAAACCCATCTAGCAAGCTTAAATTTTTAGACATAAATAATAAGGAAATTCCTTTTATACCTGGTCAAACTTGGATAGAAATAGTTGAGCCAGGACAGGAAGTGAGTTGGGAGTAATATCAATATGTTAATTCTACTCTATGGCGAAGATACATTTCGCTCGCGTGAAAAATTAAAAGAGATTACTAAAGAATATCAAGCCAAACATCAAACTGGCTTAGATTTAGTTTGTTTTCAAGAAAATGGCTTGGATTTCGATAAAATTAGAGAAAAAATTGAAGCAGTTTCCATGTTTAGCGAAAAAAAATTAATTATTCTGGAAAATGTTTTAAAAAACAAGCAGTTCCAAGAGGATTTTTTTACTTATGCAAAAAAGAATAAATTAAAAAACAATCAAGACGTTATCTTAGTTATTTTCCAAGAAGGGAAATTAGCTATAACTCCTTTTAAGAATAAAGTGAATATGTTGGAAAACTTTGAACCTTTAAAAGGAATAAGTTTAATTAATTGGATTAAAAAACAAGCAGATAAAAACAAAATTAGTATAAATTCAGAATCAATTAATAAATTAGTTCTTTATGTTGGAAATGATTTATGGCAGATGAATAATGAGATCAATAAATTAGAGAGTTATAAGGCAGGGGAAATAATTAATCCAGAAGATATTGATTTATTAGTTAAAGCAAAAATAGATGTTAATATTTTTAAAACTCTTGATGCTTTAGCTCAAAGAGATAAAAAAACAGCCTTAAGGCTGTTACATGAACATTTAGAGCAAGGTGAAAATGAAATTTATTTATTTTCTATGTTAATTTATCAATTAAGAACTTTGCTTAAATTAAAAGATTTAATAGAAAGAGGAACTCCTTTTCATGATTTAGCTAAACAAAGCAAGCTTCATCCTTTTGTAATAAAGAAAAGCTCACAACAATTAAGAAATTTTAGCATGGATCAACTTAAAAAAATCTATCATCGTTTATTAGAAATTGATTTGCAAATTAAAACAGGCCGTCTAGATGGCTTGACCTGTTTAGATTTATTAGTCAGTGAGATATAGATTTATTTAACTTTTTCAACAATTTTATCAAAAATTTCTGGTTTTTCTTCTGCTAAATGAGCTAAGATTTTTCTATCTAATTCAATCTTAGCTTTTTTTAATTTGTTAATGAATTGGCTGTAAGTAATATCTTTTTCTCTGGTGGCTGCATTAATCTTAATATTCCAAAGACGTCGAAAATCCCGCTTTTTTACTTTACGGTCTCTATAAGCATAAGTCCAAGCATGTTTTAATGCATCTTTGGTTAATTTGTATTTAGATTTGCGGCCCCATTTAAATCCCTTGGCTTGCTTGATAATCTTTTTTCTTCGCTTGTGGGCCATAGTGCCTCGTTTTACTCTAGTCATATTTTTAAATTTTTCGTAATATTTCTTTAATTTTTCTTGTATCAACTGAAGAAGTTTGATTGGTTTTTCTTTTACTTCTAGTTTTATTGCCTGATTCTTTTGCATTAAAATGGCTCTGATGAAGAGCTCTTTTTAATATCTTTTTTCCTCCAGTTATTTTAATTCTTTTTAATAGTGCTTTTCTTGTTTTAAGTTTGGTCATTGTTTTTTATCTTTAGTAATTATTACGAATAGTCCCCTTGGTTGTCTTTTAATTTCTTGTTCAAAAACAGTTTCTAAATCAATTATTTCAATAAATTTATTTAATTTTTCTCTTGCTATATCAAGAAGTCCTTTTTCTCTTCCTTTTAAAATCATTTCAATTTTAACTTTATGGCCTTGATTAAGGAATTTTTCTGCTTGCTTAGCTTTAAAGTTTAAATCATGTTGACCGATTCTTGGGCTGATTCTAACGCCTTTAATTTCTGTTTTCTTTTGTTTTGATTTCTGAATTTTCTCTTTTCTGGATTTTTGGTATTGAAATTTACCATAATCCATTATTCTGCAAACAGGCGGTTTAGCATTAGGCGCTATTTCAATTAAATCAAGCCCTTCTTCCTTGGCCATTTCAAGGGCTTTTGATGTTTCAATTGTACCGATATTCTCTCCTTTTTCATTAATAAGTTGAATAGGAGTAATTCTAATCCATTGATTTATTCTAGTTCTGACTTCTTGTTTTCTTTTGTAGTATTTTCTTTTATAAATATTTTTTGTTTTAATTTTATCAAGTGGACCCTGTAGTAGAAATTTGATACAAATTTAAATCTTTGATTTAAATTTAAATAAAAATAATCAAATTTTCACTACAGGGTGGAGATGGGGAGAGTCGAACTCCCGTCTAAAAGATATTTTTTTAATAATTCTACAAGCTTAGCTCAATTTAATGTTAAGGATTAAGAATTGAAAATTGAGCAAAATATTTTTAATCCTTGTTTCAAAGATTTTAATGATTAAATTGAAACAGTTTTAATCATCTATCCTAATAAATTAACACCCAACACTTTCTATTAGGAGTCAAAAGCTCGGATGGCAACTGAACTTAAGCAGTTGCAAAAGCTAAATTTGGAGTTATTAGCGAAGCTAATGTATCCTTAGCTTTGGAAAATAAGTTTGCACTTATATTTTTTCAAAAGTTTAACGAGATTTTGAACTCGACTTGCTTATTAAAGAAATAAACTTTCATCGATGCCTGTCATCCCCCTTTGTCCGACGAAGCTTTAGCGAAGGCGGAGCTATCTATCTTTTAAAGCTCGAGATATTTTTCTATCAGTTTCTCTCTTTTTAATCTTCTCTCTTTTATCTACTTTTTTCTTGCCTTGGCCTAAACCAAATCCCAGTTTAATTCTACTGTGTTTAGTGTAAACTCGCAAAGGTACTAAAGTCAAGCCCTTTTGTTTTATTCTGCCAATAAAACTTTTAATTTCCTTTTTATTCAAAAGCAGTTTTCTAGTCCTTATCGGATTATAATCATCAGGAATATTTTTAGGCTGATAAAGAGATATTTGAGCATTAATCAGCCAAGCTTCCTCATTTTTAATGGTGATGTATGATCCTTTTAAACTCATTTGATTGTTTTTAATAGCTTTAACTTCATGGCCAAACAAAACTAAACCTGCTTCAAAGGTTTCTAATATATGGTAATCAAATTTAGCTCTTGGATTAGTTGCTAATGTAGGCATTTGCTTATTATTCTAATATTAAACCAAATATTGAGTAAATTCAATAAATAAGCTATGATATGATTATGTTAAGAGAAAAAATAGAAAAATTAATTAAAGATATTGTTAAAAAAGACGTTCAATTAGAACATCCAACTGATTCAAAATTTGGCGATTATTCTACTAATGTAGCTATGAAAGCCAAAGTTGATCCAGAAAAGATTATCAAAGAATTAAAAGATAATCCTTTATTTGAAAAAGTAGTCAAAGCTGGTCCCGGCTTTATTAATTTCTTTTTATCTCAAAAAGCTCTTCAAGAAGAATTATTAGAAATTCTTGAGCAAAAAGATAATTATGGTCAATTAGAGATTGGAAATAACAAGAAGGTTCAAGTAGAATTCATTTCTGCCAATCCTACCGGACCTTTAACCGTGGCTAATGCCAGAGGTGGTCCTTTTGGCGATGTTTTAGCTAATGTTTTAAATAAGGCTGGTTTTAAAACAGAAAAAGCATATTATGTTAATGATGCTGGAATGCAGATTTTAGCTTTAGGAAATTCAGTTTTAAAAAACAAAGAATCAAAATATCAAGGAGAATATATTGATCAGTTAAATCAAGAAAACAAAGAAAAAGATCCATACAAAGTAGGCCAATGGGCAGCTAAGAAAATCATTAAAGATTTAATTCAAAAAACAACTGATAAATTAAAGATCAAATACAATGAATGGATTTTTGAATCAGATCTATATAAATCCAATAAAGTAGACAAAACACTTGATTTTTTAAGGGAAAAAGGGTTAATCTTTGAAAAAGACAAAGCTGAGTGGTTTAAGTCATCAAAGTTTGGCGATGAAAGAGATAGGGTAGTAATAAAAAGCGATAAACAAAAAACATACTTAGCAGGTGATATTGCTTTACATAGCTATAAGTTTAAAGATAAAAAATTTGACAAGGTAATAAATATTTGTGGAGCAGATCATCATGGAGACATCCCTGGATTAATGGCTGGCGTGGAAGCAATAGGATACAAGGATAAATTAGAAATTATTCTTTTGCAATTTGTAACTATTTTAGACAAAGGTGAAAAGAAGAAAATGTCTAAAAGAGCTGGTCTTTATGTAACCATGGATGAATTAATAGACAAGGTTGGCTCTGATGTAGTTAGATTTTTCTTTTTACAAAAATCACACAATACACATTTGAATTTTGATTTAGCTTTAGCTCAAGAACAATCAAACAAGAATCCAGTTTTCTATGTCCAATACGCTCATGCCAGAATTTGTAGTATATTAAAAAAAGCAGAGGATGTCATCCTGAGCAAAGCGAAGGATCTAGATTCTTCGGGCTTTGCCCTCAGAATGACAAAGACAGAATTAAATTTAATTAAAAAGTTAACTAAATTTCCAGAGATTATTGAAGATACAGCTAATGATTATCAAGTCCAGCGACTTCCCTCTTATTCTTTAGAATTGGCTAATGCTTTTCATAAGTTTTATGAACAATGCAGAGTTTTAGATGAAAAGAACAAAGAATTAAAAGAATCTAGGATTAATTTAATCCAAGCAACTAAAATAGTTCTTAAAAACACTTTAGAGCTGATGGGGATTTCAGCGCCAGAGAAAATGTAATATGACCCCGTAGAGAAATTTTGACTTATTCGCTAAAGGCGAATAATAATACAGGGGTATATATTAAATTAACATAATATAAAAACATAACTTAAAGAATTTAGATATTTTAAATGTCAAAATTCTTCTACGGGGTATGAATTTACCTAAAAACGAAGAAAAAATATTAAAGTTTTGGAATAAAAATAAGATTTTTGAAAAAAGCTTAAAGAAAAACCTGCCTCGCCGGCAGGCAGGCAAAGGCAAAAAAAGTTTTGTTTTTTTTGAAGGTCCTCCTACAGCCAATGGCCGACCAGGCATGCATCATGTAGAAGCCAGGGCTTTTAAGGATATTATCCCGCGTTATAAGACAATGCAGGGATTTTTTGTTGATCGAAAAGCTGGCTGGGATACTCATGGATTACCAGTTGAATTAGAGGTAGAAAAACAATTGGGTTTTAAAAACAAAGATGATATTGAAAAATATGGAATTGATAAGTTTAATCAGAAATGTAGAGAAAGTGTTTGGAAATACAAGGATGATTGGGAAAAACTAACCCAGCGAATTGCTTTTTGGGTAGATATTAAAGATCCATATATTACCTATGAAAATTCATATATTGAAAGTGTTTGGTATATTCTAAAAAAAGTATGGGATAAAGATCTGCTTTATAAGGGATTCAAGGTTATCCATCATTGTCCAAGATGTGTAACTGGGCTTTCAAGTCATGAAGTAGCTCAAGGATACAAAAAGATTAAAGAAAATTCTGTTTATTTAAATTTCAAAGTTACTAAAGGAAATGACAAAGTTAAATCAGGAGATATTATTTTAGCTTGGACAACTACTCCCTGGACTCTTCCGGGAAACGTAGCTTTAGCCGTAGGCAAGAATATTAAATACGTTAAAGTAAAATACAAAAACAAAAAATATATTCTTGCTAAGCAAAGATTAGAGATTATAAAGGGCGAGTATAAGATAGAAAAAGAATTTAAAGGGGAGGATTTAAATAATTTAGAATACCAGCCATTATTTAATATTAAATCTGTTAAAGATAGTAATAAGAAGTCTCATTACGTAACTTTAGCTGATTTTGTAACAGCAGATGATGGTACTGGTATAGTTCATACTGCTGTAATGTATGGTGAAGATGACTATATCTTAGGAGAAAAATTAGATTTACCTAAAGTTCATACGGTTAGTGAGCAAGGATTTTTCTCTAAAGACTTAGCTCCATATAATTTAGCTGGCGATTTTGTTAAAAGTCAGAAAACAGAGAAAAAGATTTTAGATTATTTAAAAGATAAAGGATTATTATTCAAACAAGAAGAATATGAGCATGATTATCCATTTTGCTGGAGATGCGGTACTCCATTACTCTATTATGCTAAAGATTCTTGGTTTATTAAAATGTCTAGCTTGCGCAAGAATTTAGTAGCTAATAATCAAAAGATTTATTGGGAGCCAGCTCATGTTAAAAAAGGAAGATTTGGTGGATTTATTAAAGAAGCTAGAGATTGGGCTTTATCACGTGAAAGATATTGGGGTGTTCCTCTACCTATTTGGGAATGTCAAAAATGTGAAGAAAAAAAATGTATTGGCAGTATAAAAGAATTAGGAATAAAGATTAAAGATTTACATCGTCCATATATTGATCAAGTTAAATTAAAATGCAAATGTGGCGGACAAATGATTCGCGATAAAAGTGTGATTGATGCTTGGTTTGATTCAGGGGCAATGCCTTTTGCTCAATGGGGTTATCCTTACAAGAAAGACAGCAAAAAGAATTTTAAAGAACATTATCCATCTGATTTTATTTCCGAAGGAGTTGATCAAACCAGAGGATGGTTTTACACTCTTTTAGCTATTGCCACTTTAATGGAATATTGCGGAGAAATTAAAGAGGGCACTCCATACAAGAATGTAATTTGTTTAGGTCATGTTTTAGATGCCAAGGGAAAGAAAATGTCTAAATCCTTGGGTAATATAGTTGATCCTTGGGAAATGTGTAATCAATTTGGCGCTGATACTTTACGTTGGTATCTATATACAGTTAATCAGGCTGGTGATCCCAAAAAGTTTGATGTTAAAGATTTAGTTGATAAAAACAGACGTTTCTTTGGAACTTTATTCAATTCCTCTATTTTCTGGCAAACATACAAAGATAAAGATTTTAAACCAAAGAAAATTAAATCTAATAATATTTTAGATAAATGGATCATTTCTAGATTTAATACATTAAATAGTTTTGTTATTGAAAAAATAGAGAAATATGATGTTGTTTCAGCAGCTCGTCAAATTGAAAATTTTGTTGATGAGTTTTCCAATTGGTATATTCGTCGTTCTAGAGAAAGATTACAAAAACCAAAGAATAAGAAAGAAAAAGAACAAGCAACCCAAATTATGCATCAGATTCTATTTAACTTATCTAAACTTACTGCTCCTTTTGCTCCATTCATAACAGAAGAAATTTATCAAAACTTAAAAACAGCTAAGGATTTTGAATCGGTTCATTTATGTAATTATCCAAAACCAGATGAAAAACTAATTGATAAAAAATTAGAAGAAAGAATGCTGCAAGTTCGTGAAA
>JAHJUH010000063.1 GCA_018829245.1 Patescibacteria group bacterium
CTAAAAGATCTAATTAATTCAATTTGCCATTTAAATCTCTTTGAATTTGAATTCATAAGCGATGGAAAGTTAAGATGAGTAATTTTATAAGATAAATAAATTTTAAAAATCAAAGGCATCTTATGACTAAAGCCAATACTATTAAAACAAATAAGTTGATTATCTAAATCCAATTTTTCCTTTATTAATTGAGAATCAAAATTTAGAAAATTTAATATTTCATCCATATTAGCCAATTGTCTTGTTTTGCCTTCTAATGGATTTGATTCGTGATTAAGAAAACGTATTACTCCTTCATGAAAATTACCATAAATTTTAAACCTAAAATGACCATCTGGTTTAATCTCTATGCCTAAATTTACAGGAGTAATATCATTTATTAAAATACTTAAAAGTTTTTCTCCAGATGAAAAATGATTCTTATTAATCATATTTTCTTCTTTCAATAAACATAATATTTTTTTAAACTTCTAATACGTTTTTTATGTAAATACCTATAAGTCATACTAGGAGCCACTTGACTATAAGAATTAAAACTATAAAATTTTAAAGCCTTAAATGAACCACGATGAAACACTGGAAAAGCAAACTCTAAAGAATTCTTTGTTTTAACTCCCTTATATTGATTCCCACTAACTAATAAATCTATTATTTCTAAAACAATATTTATCTTGCTTTTGTCAAAATCCCATCTATTTAAAATAGTCAGGCATATTTTTTTAATTTGAATTTTATTTAAAATCATAATAACCAATATTTAAATCAGACTATCAATTTCCCCATTAAATTTTGTGCTTTTTTATGATAATCTTTATACTTTGACCCTTTTAATAAATCAAGATATATTTTATCGTTCATTTTTTTTATGATTCCATCTCTTTTAATTATCAAGTCATCTCCCTTAAATTTTGAATCCGCTAATACTCCGTAATAATTTACTAAACAATTTTGACATTTTTTTGAAGATAAACTAGGCTTACACTTTTGATATCTAGTTAAAAGAGAATTATCATTAATATTTCCAATTATTGCTTGATTTCGAACTTGATCATCAGAAGAATTAATCAGAAATTGAGAAAATGATATCTCCCCATTAGGATATATTTCTAAGTTTACATAAAATGGACAAAGAATATTATTTTGATATTTTTTTTGATCTATCCACTCGGCTGTAAAAGGATTAAAAAGTGGACAAAGAAAAATAAATTTTTTATCTTTAATGCTTTGAAAACAAAATTCTGTTATTTTTTGAAAGTTAAGCACAAAATCATTTTGTTGTTGCTGACCCCAATCAACCCCCCCAATTGGACAAATATGAGTGCTTGAAAAACCCAATTTAATAACAGATAAAAAATTTTCATAAAGGTATTTACTTAAATCCGGTGATATTGTCATTAACGCAGAAAGATTTTCTTGACCTAAAATCTTGAAAGCTAACCTAATCTTCTGCAAAAGTAAATTAAAAGTACTCTTGTTATTAATAAACATCCTGTTTGTATCATTAAATTTTTTCTTGCCATCAATACTAATAGTTAGTCCAACCTTGTGTTTTTTAAGAAAGAATAAACTTTCATTATTCAAAAGCAACCCATTTGTCGCTAAAACAATAATCAATTTTTTGCCTAATAAATCAGCTGTATGCCTACCAACTAAAACTATTTCCTTCCAGAAAGGATTTAATAATGGCTCGCCACCATATAAAATCAATGCCTTTTTTTGCCCTGGCGAAGATACAAAAAAATAAATAGCTCTCTGAGCAGTCTCTAAATTCATAAAATCGTTCTTTTTATCTACAAAACAATACTTACATCGGCAATTACAGGCATTAGTAATAGATAGCTTTAAAGAAAGAATCTCTTTATTAAATTTTAAAAAATCCTTGTTATCCATTTTAAAAACAAATATGTCTATTAGCTTCTTTAATATATTCTTTAAATAAATTATTATCTTGAGCCATATTATTCAAATATTCAGCTGTTTGAATTGATAATAAATTTCTCTTCTGAACAACTTTTGAACTTTGACTGTTATCAGAAATATCAAAATATTCAATTAGACATTTTTGACACTTATCTCCATCTTTATATTCACAAGAACGATATTTAGATTTCAGTCCGCCGTTTAAAACATTCCCAATAATATATTTTCTCCGCTGAGCCAAAGGTAAATTAAAGAAAAAAGACGAAAAAGCCATTTCTCCATTAGGATAAACCTCTAAAAATTGATTAAAAAGGCAAACGCCTTTTTTTAAACGAGAAAGAGTCCTATACTTTAATTCACGATTAATAGTTGTTAAAAAAACAAACTGATTTTTAGGAATTCCATTTAAAATATATTTAATAATCTTTCCCATTTGATTTTCAAATTCTTTTTGATGATTTTCTTCCCAATTTCCAAATCCATAAATCGGCTCTAAATTAACAGTATCAAATCCCTTAAAAATCACATATTTAAAATTTTCAAACATCTTTCCAGCTTCTGAAGCAACAACACTAATATTAGTAGCTATATTTCTTTTACTAATTTTCTGTAAAAGAAGTTTCAAATTAAAAGTAACAATATTAAAACTTCCCTGGTCATTTTCAAACCTACGAAACTTATCATGAGTTTCTTTTTTTCCATCAAAACTTATAGCCAGTAAAAAATTATTCTTTTTAAAAAAATCGATATGTTCTGGTTTTAAAATAACTGCGTTAGTACATAAACTTAAAGTTAAATTAGTCTTTGAAGATTTTTTCTTATTAATATATGAAACTAACTTAGGAAGAATATCAAAATTAAGCATTGGCTCACCACCATAAATTTTAATAATCTTATCTTTGGGCCCATTAACCATAATAAAATCAACAGCCGCCTTAGCTGTTTTTAAATCCATCTTCTGAATTCTATTCAGTTTATTAACAAAACAATACTTACACCTCAATGTACAGTTAGTGGTAATAGTCAATTTTGACTCAAAAATCTTTTTATTATTTAAAGAAATACTTTTCATATATCGTATGTCTTTTTAAATAAAAAATTATTTCTAAGCTGCTGATAGATATTTTGAAAAAAATCTTTATATAAATTATTTATATTTATAAAGTTCTCCACTGCTTCTTTAGGATTCTTATTATATAAAATTGCATAGGAATAACTGTCAACTGGACAAAACGGACTTTCCAAAATACTCTGCTTTGATAATTGCTCAAATAACTCAATAGCAGGCAAAAAGAATATCTCTTCAAATTTTCTATTTGATTTCTGAAAATCACTTATATCAATTTTATACTTCTCCCTGATTTTATCTTTTAAAGAAAGAAATGCCCAACAACGAAACAAATCTCCTCGCCAATCCATATTTAATTTATCACAATGGAAAGTTTTAATATTATTATTATCAATGTATTTCCTAAGATAAGGGATGGTAAAAATTTTCTTTGGATCACCCTCTTTAAATAAAGAAACATAATACTTTTCTATTTTCTCAAAATTAAATTTCAATAATTTTAAATCCTTTTCATTCCATAACTCATAAAGACGGGGTAAAAAATATATATTCTCAAAACCAAATTTAGAAATAAATAAAATGTTTCCGTACAGCTTAGAAACATTATCAGGCCCAAAAACTAAAGAATTCCCCATTCCTTTTTCTCTCAGAGAAATATTTGATAAATTTTTTAATATTTTCTTATAAGAAAATTTCCCACTTTTTATTTTACGATATGCAGCATTAGTTTCTTCTTTTCCATCTAAGCTAACCGTAAAAGTTATACCAATATTGCTTAGAGCATTAAATTCTTTTTTTGACAGCAAATATCCATTTGTCATTAAATGTAATATAGCAAGTTTCTTCTCATTCTCATCCGTCATTTTCCTAATCCTAAGAGCGCTCTTTTTGACGAAATCCATTTCTACCAAAGGCTCACCACCCATATAAGTTATCTCTTTTTCCTGGTCTGAAGGCAATGAAAGAAAAAAATCAATAACTTCGTAAAGTTTCTTAAAACTCAAAGTCTGGTTATTCTTTTTCCCCAGATAACAATAAGCGCAATCAAAATTACATTTTTTTGTAAAAAAAAGTGAAAGCTTTGTCGGGTCTTTATAAATAATATGATGAGACATCATTATAATTATTCAAATCTTCAACAATTCATTTTTGTCTATCCATTGCTTTAAAACTTTAACTTTTTGCTGGTTCTGTAGAAGAGTAAATAAATAATCAAAGATTCCTTTGTTAATTTTGCATCTGTCTGACAAACTGGGATAAACAAAAATATTTTTATGAATAACGTAATTATCAACTGGACATGTTCCGCAATAAGGCTTATAAACGCATAAATCACAAATATTATTTTCTAAGCACGAAGCCAAACACAAAGATTTTGTTTTAGAACCAGTAATTACATTTTGATAATTATCTTGCTCAATATCGCCCAATTTAAAAATATCATCACCTACCATACGTCCTTCATCACAAGAATAAATGGAGCCATCATAATTATAAAGCAATTGGCCAATTCCAGCTCCACAAGGCGATCTTAAATCTAAAAAGCCGGTACTTTTATCCGTTAAAATCTTCTGTAGCATCACTCCAGCCACTGCTTCTTTTAAAATAACTCCATTTTGATTAAGGCTAATTATATAATTCAAGACTTTTTTATAAAATCTTAAAAATTCCTCTGAAGAATAACCAACTTTTTTCCATCTTTCTTTTGCCAAACCAAAAGAATTAACCGGTCGAATAGGAATATTATTAAAACCCCATTTTACATATTCATCAACGATCTCTCTTGGATATTTTAGAGAGTGGCGACTAACAGTTAAAACTGCGCCAGGATAATAAATATAAGGATTTTTTTTACGATTGACCCTCTTATTATACTCCTCAAAAACTCTTTTAAGCCAAAAAGAAACCTTTTTATGGCTTTGTTTATTAAAAAGAATTCTATTTTTATCATGCACCTCCCTAGGTCCGTCAAGTGATGTGCATAAACTCACATTATTATCAAAGAAAAATTTTAATTTACTTTCATCTAATAAGGAAAAATTAGAAACAAGCCGTAATTGTAAATTCTTTTTTAATGTTTTGTTTTTTTTGCAAGCGTAATCAATAATAAATTTTAATACTGGCCAATTTAATAATGGCTCTCCGCCCTGAAATTCTATTGCAATATCTTTACTTGGAATAGAAAAAATGAAATCAACAATTTTTTTAGCTTTTCTCTTATCAAGATCTTTCTCTTTAGTATCCACAGCGCAAGATGCTGCCTGACAATAAAGACAGCTATGATTACACCGCAAAGTTAAAACAATAATATGCAGTGACGGTCCTTGAGAAAATAAAAAATTATTACGGCTTCTGTATTTAACTACAGCTTTTTCAATAGAATAAGGTTGCTTTAAAAAATTAAGTTTATTTAATTTTACTGCAACCTTATTTTTAAGAGAAAGTTTATTATTAACAAATTTATCAAACTCACTCTCTTTTAAAAAAATAAAATCACCAGTTTCATTGGTTAATAAATATTTATGATTTACTTTTTTAAATCTAAAAAAACCAGGATTAGCTGTTATTTGATTATTTCTAGTCATTTTTTTATTAACACCAACCCCCCCGAGAGTGATTACTATGATTACTATGATTACTGTGATTACTATGTTGGCTATGTTGGCTATGACTGCTATGAGAACTATGCTTACACGCGGCCATAGCAGGATCAGCTTTCATAGCAGGGGCCAAACTAATACCTAAAACTAAAAGCCCTATTGCTATCTTAGCAACATCCTTTTTTATCATATTACCTTCTTCTCTAGTTAGAAAATCTTTAATGTCTTTTTTTATTTGAGGTAATTTATTTTTTTTCATTTAAATCTCTTTTATTTTTTCATTAAATATAAAACGTAATTACAAAATTCATCTTTCAAAATATCATTTAAATCTTTATCAATATTTTTTATAGACACAGTAATATAATCAGGCGTAGTTTTCAAACTGAAATCAGCCAAGTGTCTATATTTTCTAATTGCCTCAATAATTGATTTTTTATAATAAATTATTTTACTAAATTTTACAATCATTTTTTCTTTTTGCTTGAAACTTTCTTAGATTGGGTCTTTATTTTCTTATTTTTTTTCTTACTCCACGGAACAGTAATATTCAAAGAATCTTCTGGATAATTTTTGTCTTTTGTTTCAATATTTTCAATTATAGAAAACAGAGCTCTGCTAACAATAAATTCCCTTATCTTTTTATTTCGCTTAGTTATGGTCATCCTTAAGGTATTATGCAAAAGCTCGTTTAAAAATTCATCTTTTAAATTATTTAATTGTTTTTTACTTAGTTTCTTTTTCCCTTTTAAAAATACTTCTATTTTTTTAGGAGCTTGGCTGTTTAAAAATAAATAAGCATTATCAATAAAAACATAAGCTGTTCCATAAATAGCTTCTAAAGGATAATCCTTAATATTAAAAATAAACTTTATAGTATTATTTTTTATTTTAATTTTATTCATCTTTTTTATCTATTTTAACATAAGATTAATATAACAAGCAAATTATCTATAAAATAAAAAAGAATAAATTTTGAATCAAATTATTTAGATATAGAGTGCTAAACATAACCAAAATAGTTGACCCAGCTAAAAAAGGACCAAAAGGAATTTGTGATTTAAAACCTTTCTTGCCAAAAATTATCAAACCTATGCCAATAACAGCTCCTGAAAGAAAAGATAAAAATAAAGCGAATAAAATATTGGGCCAGCCCAAAATCAAACCCATTAAAAAAGAAAGTTTAACATCTCCCAACCCCATCCATTTTCCTTCTGAAACAAGAACCAAAGCAAGAAAAAAGCCTGAAGCAATAAAAGCTGAAAGGAAATAAGAAAAAAGCGAATCATAAGCTGCAGCTGCTAATAAATATAATAAAGAAATAATAATGCCTGGATAAATAATTCTATCTGGAATAATGTAATGCTTTAAATCATAAACAAAAATAATTATTAAAAAAGAAACAATTATAAAATAATAAATTAAATTAAAAATTTTACCCTGAGTAAAATCAAAGGGTGTAAATTGTAAATTAAAAATTAATAAAAACAATAATCCAGTTGATATTTCTACTATTGGATACTGCCAAGATATTTTCGCATTACAATAACGGCATCTGCCCTTTTGCAATAAAAAACTCAAAACAGGAATTAAATCATACCATTTTAAAACTGCCCTGCATTTAGGACAATAAGAACGATTAAAAAGAATTGTTTCTTTAGTTTTCAAGCGGCAAATAAC
>JAHJUH010000064.1 GCA_018829245.1 Patescibacteria group bacterium
AAAACCCAAGGTATCATTATTAAAAGAAAAAACTTAGGTGAGTATGACCGGCTTTTAACTGTTTATACTAAAGAATTTGGCAAGATTTTAATTAAAGCTAAATCAATTAGAAAAAATCAATCAAAATTAAAAGGTCATTTAGAGCTTTTTTTATTTACTTATCTAATGATTGCTCCGGGAAAAGGATTTGATATTATTACTGGCGCTGAAACAATTGAAAGTTTTTCTTATCTTCATAAAAACCTATCTTGTTTAACAGCAACCTATTATCTATCTGAATTAATTGATAAATTAATCATTGGCCCAGAACAAGATGAAAAAATCTGGAAACTTCTTTATTCTACTTTTCAACAACTAAATCAAGAGAATAAGGATATTAAACCAATAATTAATGATTTTGAAAATCAATTATTAGATTTTTTAGGATATGGCAAACAAGAGAATTTTCTTTCTTTTGTTGAATCAATGATAAACGATAGAATTAGAACTTATCCACTCTTGACAAAGTTTTTGTAATATAGTAGCTTATATAATAAGTTGCCGCGAGCTTGCGGCGATACGCCATATGCGATGTCCACACTCTACCGCCGTAATGGCAGGCATAAGGAGGGCAATATGCGTTTTAAAGTCGGTACTTAAGCGCCATTAGACGGGTCGGCGCAATGACAAAAATAGATCAGTCAAAAAAAACCTGGTCAAACAATAACATAAAGCCCTTGGTGCACAAAAGCCCAAGGGCTTTTTTCTTTTCAATTAATTATGATATAATAGAAGCAATGAAATTAGATGAATTAAAAAAGAAACTATATAAACCAGAAGCAGAGTTTGAAAAAAGATTGGAAATTCCAAAATCTTTTCAGATTGAACAAGAAAGAGAAAAGAAAGCTTCAGAAGAATGGCAGAAAATAGAAAAAAAACAATTGTCTCCTAAACAGAAAAAACGTCTGTTAATTGGCGGAATTTTAGTGATAGCTGTTTTTTTAATTGTGGCTGGTTTTATGATTTGGCAAGGATTTACTTCCTTTGATAAAGATAAAGTTGAAGTGAAAATTAAAGGACCAGAAAGAATAGTTGGCGGAGAAGAAGTTCAATTTACAGTTGAGTATAAGAATAAGACACGATTAGCTCTTGAAAACATTCAATTAATTGTTCATTATCCAGAAAATTCCATAGTTAATGGAGAACAAAAATCAGTTGAAACAATTAATCTACCTAGATTAAATATTGAAGAAGAAAACAAGGTTGAATTGCCAGTAAGAATTGTCGGACTTAAAGAAGAAACAAAAAAAGTTTGGGTTGAATTAATTTACCAGCCTTTTAATTTAAGTTCTAAATATACTAATAAGGTTGAATTTTCAACTATGATTGTTTCTGTTCCTTTGGTTTTAGATTTTGATTTACCAGAAAGATTAGTTGATAATCAATCATTTAATTTCTCTTTAAGATATTTAAATCAAGCTGATGTTTCTTTTAATGACCTTCAAATTCGTATTGAATACCCTGATGGTTTTTCTTTTGAATCAGCTCAGCCATCGCCAATAAAAGAAGATAAAACATGGCCTATTTTTAATTTAATATCTAATGAACAGGGAAAGATTTTTATCAGGGGAAGTATTCATGGAGAAAAAGGAACAACTAAATCATTTAAAGCTCAACTGGGTATTCTTAAAGATGATCAATTTATTTCATATACCGAAACAGTTAGCGGGGTTAGTATTTCTTCTTCTCCTTTATTAATTAGTCAAACAGTTAACAATTCAACAGAATATATTGCTCAAGTAGGTGAAAAACTAACTTATCTAATTGACTATCAGAATACTACAGACATAGGAATAAAGAATGTTATTATCACTTCTCAATTAAATGGTAAAGCTTTAGATTTAAGCAGTTTAGAATTAGGAAAAGGATCTTTTAATGGAAGCAATCAGATAATTACTTGGAATGCAAGTAATTTATCAGATTTAGAGTATTTAGGGCCTGGTCAACAAGGACAAATCGCTTTTTCAGTTAATATTAAAAATCCTTTGCCAGTTAATAATTATACCGATAAAAATTTTACAGTTGAAAATAAAGTTAGGATTGATTCTTCTGAAAAACCTCTTTCTTTAGCAGGTATTGATATTGCTGGAGAAAGCCAATCAATAACCAAAATAACTAGTCAATTAACTATTCAAGCTCAAGCATATTATTACGATGATTTAATCACTAATAGCGGACCAATTCCGCCTAAAGTCGGTCAAACAACAACTTATACAATTAAATGGAGATTAGTTAATTCTAGTAATGATTTAAGTCAAGTTAAGGTAGAGGCCTCTTTGCCGCCTCATGTTAAATGGAATAATAAAATCAGTCCGATTAATACTAATTTAAAATATAATTCTCAGACTGGAAAAGTAATTTGGACAGTTGATGATTTGCCAGCTGCAACTGGAGTTCTATTACCAGTTAAAGAAATTGCTTTTCAAATATCAATTACTCCTAGTTTAGCTAATTTAGATAGTTTAGTTGAATTAATTGGTCAATCTCAAGTATCTGGACAAGATAATTTTGTTGAATTAAAGCTAACTAGCAAAGATAGTTTAATTGATACTGGCTTGCCAGATGATTTGAATGTAGGAGATGGAACAGGAACGGTAGTTGAGTAATCCGAATTTTGATAAAGGTCCGACCTTAAAATGCCTAACCTTTCCATCTAAAGTATTTAATACATGATAAGAATATAAGATTTTGTTAGTTAAGGTTAGGCATTTTAAGGTCGGACCTTATACTGCTCTTGATTTTTTATTTATAAACACATAGTATTGTAAATAACATGACTTTTCAAAAAGTTGTATTAAAACTTCAAAAGTTTTGGGAAAAATATGGTTGTCTTATTGGACAGCCATATGGTTTAGAGGTTGGAGCAGGAACAAGTAACCCCCATACCTTTATGAGAGTACTTGGTCCAGAGCCTTGGAATGTTGCCTATGTTGAACCATCTCGTCGTCCAGTTGATGGTCGTTATGCAGAAAATCCAAATCGTCTTCAACATTATTTTCAATTTCAAGTTATTCTAAAGCCTGATCCTGGTAATCATATTGAGGCCTATTTAAAATCTTTGCGTGATTTAGGCATTAAGGCAGAAAAACATGATATTAGATTTGTTGAGGATAATTGGGAATCACCATCAATTGGCGCTTGGGGCCTTGGTTGGGAAGTTTGGCTAGATGGAATGGAAATTACTCAATATACATATTTTCAACAAGTAGGTGGAGTAGATTTAGATCCGCCATCAGTAGAAATTACTTATGGCATTGAAAGAATTGCCATGTATTTGCAAAATGTTTCAGACATTAAAGATCTTAAATGGACTAAAGATATTACCTATGGCGATGTTTACAAGCATTTTGAATATGCTCATTCAGTATATAATTTTGAAGCAGCTAACATAGATCGCTTGCAAGAAATGTTCAAGCTTTATGAACAAGAAGCAATTGAATTGATTAACAAAGGATTTTTCTGGCCAGCTTATGATTATGTATTAAAAATGAGCCATACTTTTAATGTTTTGGATGCTCGAGGATCTGTTGGAGTTAATGAACGGGCTGCTAATTTTAAAAGAATGAGAGAATTAGCTAAAAAAGTAGCTTACGGATATTTAGCGGAAAGAGAAAAAATAGAACACCCTCTTTTAAAGAAAAAATAGTATATGAAAAAAAATAAGGACAATTTAGATTTGCTTTTAGAAATTGGCACAGAAGAATTGCCTTCTAATGATGTTTGGACAGCTATAGAACAAATAGAAGAAAAGATTCCACATCTTTTAAAAGCCCAAGATATTAAAACAGGGAAAGTTTATATTTACAGTACTCCTCGTCGTTTAGTTATTGATATTAAAAAAGCTAAAAATGCTACTGATGATCAATTAAAAAAACTATTTCTTTCTTTAATTAACTCTTTAAAGTTTGAAAAAACAATGCGTTGGATTCCAAATAGCCAGCTCATTTTCTCACGGCCAATTCGTTGGATAGTGGCTTTAGCTGATGATCGTTTAATAAATATTAAATACGCTGGTGTAAAATCATCAAAAATTAGTTATGGTCCTCGTTTTCTTTTATCACCTAAGATAAAAATTAAATCTGTTGATGATTATTTAAATCAATTAGAAAAACATCAGATTATAGTGGACCATAATAAGAGAAAGGAAATGATATTAAAGCAAGCTAAAGCATTAGCTACTAAAGTAAAAGGAAGAATTGATGATGATAAAGATTTATTAGATGAAGTAACTCAATTAGTTGAATATCCTCTTTGTGTTTTATGTGAATTTGATAAACGTTATTTAAAAATTCCTAGAGAAGTAGCTATAATGGTAATGAAAAAACACCAGCGATATTTTCCAGTAAATGATTCAAAAGGAAATCTTCTCCCATATTTCATTGTGGTAGCCAATCACTTAAAAGAAAATACAAATATAATCAAAGATGGCAATGAAAAGGTAGTTAGCGCCAGATTAAATGACGGAGAATTCTTCTATAACCAAGATAAAAAACATGAATTAGAATATTTTAGACCTAAACTTAAAGATATTGTTTTTCATGAAAATCTTGGTTCTGTTTATGAAAAAAGTGAACGGTTGGAGAAAATATCTCCTTTATTAGCAAAGATTTTTGATTTAAATAAAAAAGAAGAAGAAGAATTAAAAAGAGCAGCATATTTATCCAAAGCAGATTTAGCTACTAGTTTAGTAGGAGAGTTTCCAGCTTTAGAAGGAGAAATTGGCAAGATTTACGCTAAAAAAGATAAAGAAAAATTATCTGTTGCTCAAGCAATTTCTGAACATCGTTTGCCTAGATTTAGCGGGGATAAACTACCAGCTACTAAATTAGGTCAAGTTTTATCAATTGCTGATAGAATTGATACCTTAACTGGTTTTTTTGCAGTTAATATTAGGCCGAGCGGTTCTCAAGATCCATACGCTTTAAGAAGATCTGCTTCAGGTCTAGCTCAAATATTAGCCAAGATTGATCAGGATATTAATCTTTTTAATCTATTCAAGCAAACAAATCAATTTCTACCAGTAACTTTAAAGGATAAAACAGTTGAAGATTTAGTTAATTTTGTTAAGGAACGAATCAAGGCAGATTTTAAAGAAGAAGGAATACAAGATGATATTATCAAATCTGTCATTAATGGACCAATGGGCGAGAATATTTATGCAACTAACCAGATTATTAATGAGCTAGCAAATTTAGCAAAGAAAGATCAATTTAAAAAGTTTGTTCAAGCAGCTAAAAGATCTCAGAATATTACTAAGAATGTTTTTTTAACTGAAGATGTAAAGAAAACTCTTTTAAAAGAAAAAGTAGAAAAAGAACTTTATCAAATATATTTAAAAACTAAAAAATCATTTGAATATTTTGTTAAAAAACAAGAATTTAAAAAAGCAATTAATTGTTATCAAGATTTAGCTGAACCGATTGAAAAGTTTTTTGATAATGTCTTAGTAATGGACAAGGATAAAAAATTTCAAAAGAATCGTTTAGCTTTGCTTTGGCAAATTAGCCAGCTTTCTAATCAGCTTTTCATAGCTTCTGATTTAATTGTTAAGTAATAAATATAAATGAAGAATTACAAAAAAACCACTCTTAAGAATGGATTAAGAATTATTACTGTTCCATCTAAAGATACTAAAACAGCTGCTGTTTTAGTATTAGTTAAAACAGGTTCTAAATATGAGACCAAAGATATTAATGGTCTTTCTCATTTTTTAGAGCACATGTTTTTTAAAGGAACAAAAAAACGTTCTAGTACTTTGAAATTAATTGAGCCATTAGATAAGATAGGCGGACATTATAATGCTTTTACCGGACAGGAATATACTGGTTATTGGGCTAAAGTTGATGCTAACCATTTAGATTTAGCTTTGGACTGGGTCTCTGATATTTATTTGAATTCTAAGATTGAAGAAAAGGAGATTGATCGAGAAAGAGGAACCATTCTTCAAGAATTGAATATGTATTTAGATACGCCAATGAGTTATGTTGGTGATCTTTGGGAAAAACTTTTATACGGAGATCAGCCAGCTGGTTGGAGTATTATTGGTACTGAAAATATAATTAAAAGTATTAAAAGAGATCGATTTATAAATTATCTTAAAGAACATTATTCTGCTAAAAATACAGTTATTGCTGTAGCAGGTAATATCAATGAAAAAGAAACTATTAATAAAATTAAAAAATATTTTCAGAAAATTAATTCTCAATCAGTCAAAGATAAGTTAGCAGTTAAAGAAAAACAAAATAAACCAGAGAGTTTAATTTATTATAAAAAAACAGATCAAACTCATCTTCGTTTAGGAGTTCGTGGTTATAATATTTTTCATAAAGATAAGCATGCATTAGGAATATTATCAATTATTTTAGGCGGAAACATGAGTTCTCGTTTATGGATTTCAGTTCGGGAAAGACAAGGGCTTGCCTATTATGTTGGTACGAGCATTGATACAGATACAGATACTGGAAGTTTAGTTACTAGAGCAGGAGTTGATAATAAAAAAGTAGATAAAGCAATTAAAACTATTCTTGATGAATACAAAAAAATATCTCAAAAGAAAATTAGTCAATCTGAATTAAAAAAAGCTAAAGATTATATTAAAGGATCTACCTTGATTGGAATGGAAGCATCTGATACACAAGCATCTTTTTACGCTTCTCAAGAGCTTTTAACCAATGAAATTTTGACTGTAGAGCAAAAGTTTGCTAAAATTGAAGCAGTGACCGTTGATGATATTCAGCGAGTAGCTCAAGATATTTTTAAGCCAGAGAAATTAAATTTAGCTTTAATCGGACCATTTAAAGATAAAAATAAGTTTGATAAGCTTTTGTCATTCTGAGGCATCAGCCGAAGAATCTCTATCTTTTAGATCCTTCACCTACTGGTTCAGGATGACATAATCTTTATGAGCAACAATTCACAGACAATTAATATTTCAACTTCAACCATTTTCCGAGTTGTTTTAATTCTATTAGGATTCTTTTTTCTATATCTAATCAGAGATATTTTACTAATGGTTTTTGTGGCGGTTATTATCGCCGCAGCTGTTAATGGACCGGTTAACTGGCTTCAAGAGCATAGAGTTCCGCGCCTTTTGGGAGTAGTTTTTATTTATTTATTTTTTCTTTTATTATTAGGGTTGGTTATTACTTTAATTGTTCCTCTTTTAGCTGATCAGGTTAAGCAATTAGCTGTCTATTTTCCAGAAGCTATTAAAAAAATTGATTTAAACGCTCAAGAATGGTGGGGTAAGTATAAGGTTGAAGGTAATTTACAAGAGATTTTAAGTCAGCTTAGCGAAAAATTATCTAATGCAACCACTAGTGTTTTAGGAACAATTGTTGGTCTTTTTGGCGGATTATTTTCAGCCATAGTTGTTGTTGTTATCTCTTTCTATTTAGCTACTCAAGAAAAAGGAATTAAAAGATTCTTAGTTTCTTTGATTCCAAGCGAGCATAGGCATTATCTTTCTGATTTAATTGATCGAATTCAAATTAAGATTGGAGGTTGGTTAAGGGGACAGCTTGTTCTAATGCTTATCGTTGGTGTATTGGTTTTTATCGGACTTCGTTTATTAGGAGTGAAGTATGCCTTAACTTTAGCTTTGGTTGCTGGATTTCTTGAAATTATTCCATATATTGGTCCGATTCTTTCCGCTATTCCAGCTGTTATTATAACTTTTTTCCAATCACCTTTCTTAGCTTTAATGGTTATTATTCTCTTTACTGTTGTTAATCAATTAGAAAATTATGTTCTTATTCCTCAAGTAATGAAAAGAACTGTTGGTTTAAATCCTATTACTATTATGATTGCCATGTTAATTGGAGCTAAATTAGCTGGTATTTTAGGAATTATTCTAGCAGTGCCAGTAGCAGCTATTATATCTGAATTTTTTAAGGATTTTCAAAAGGAAAATTAATAAAACTAACAAGGAACGTCCTTAAAATATACGTCCTTATGCATAAGGACGTATATTTTAAGGACGTTCTTTAGTTTCTTAAGCCATGTCTGTCTTATACATTATTGCTACTCCAATAGGGAATTTAGAAGATTTATCTTTTAGAGCTCTACGTATTTTAAAAGAAGTTGATTTAATTCTTTGTGAAGATACCAGGGTAACTAAGAAATTATTAAGCCATTATCAGATTTCCAAACCAACCATTAGCTATTATCAGCATAGCAAATTATTAAAAAGCAAATATATTTTAGAAGAATTAAAAAAAGGCAAAAACTTAGCCTTGGTTTCTGACGCTGGAACGCCGACTATTAGCGATCCAGGCGCTCAATTAATTGATTATTTAACAAATCAATTAGAGGATTTGAAAATTATTCCTATTCCTGGTTCTTCAGCTTTAATAACTGCTTTAAGTATTTCTGGTTTTTCAGCTGATAAATTTGTTTTTCTTGGTTTTCCGCCATCTAAAAAGAAAAGAAAGAAATTCTTTCAAGAAGTTTTTGATTCAAAATATACAGTTGTTTTTTATGAATCTTGTCATAGAATTATTAGAACGCTTGAAGAATTAGATTCAACTCTTCAAATTGTAGTTTGTCGTGAACTTACCAAAAAATTTGAAACAACCTACCGAGGAACAAGTGAAGAAATCATTAATCAATTAAAAGAAGATAAAATTAAAGGTGAATTTGTTGTAATTATTCAGAGAAATAAATAACATAGTTAAGAAATATTATATAAAAACAGCTATTGATTATATTAATAGATTTGGTATAATGTAATTAATGGCTAATAAAAGATATCATATTTCTAAAAAAAGATTATATTATCTTTATCATAGACAAAAATTGAGTACTTTTAAAATTGCAAGTATCTTTAATTGTACAGCTGGAACAATAATGAATCGTATGAAAGAATACGATATTAAAAGAAGAGATTCTGGACCTAGAAGGATTAATATATCAAAAGATTCATTACATTTATTTTATGTTAAAAAGAAGTTTTCTGCCCGGAAAATAGCAAAAATTTGTCATTGTGATCAAACTGCCATTTTAAATAGATTAAGAAAATATAATATTTTAATAAGACAACCTAAGAAAAAAATTGGCATTTCTAAAGAAAAGATAGAGCAGTTATATATTAAGAAAAATCTTTCTACGTATAAAATAGCAGAGATTTTTAATTGTACTTCATCGGCAATTTACCGCTATTTAAAATTATATGAAATAAAAACCCGTCCATTAAAACGTATAAATATATCTAAGAATGAATTAAAGGATTTTTATATAAATAAAAAATTTTCACTCAGTAAAATTGCTACAATCTATAAGTGTAGTCCAGTAACTATTTGGCAAAAAATGAGAGGATTCAACCTTTCTTTGAGATCTTATTCAGAAGCAAATACAATTCATCCAAAAAGTAATTTTAGCGGTGATTTAGAAGAAAAATCTTATATTATAGGTTTTAGAATAGGAGATTTAGGAGTCAGAAAAGACAAGAATTTAATTTATGTTGGTTGTGGCACAACTAAAGATGATCAAATTCAATTAATAAAGAATTTATTTAGTCATTATGGACCAGTTTATATAGGAAATAAAGATAAAAGAGGCGCTATTCATATTGGCTGTTCTCTAAATTATTCTTTTTCATTTTTATTACCCAAACATAATTCAATTCCTAAATGGATTTTAAGAAAAAGAATAAATTTCTTTAATTTTCTAGCTGGCTATACAGATGCTGAAGGGAATATCGGAGTTTATCAGGGTCGAGCAATATTTCGTTTGAGATCTTACGATAAAGGAGTTTTGAAAGATATTGCTGAAAAATTAAAGAGATTAGGAATTAAAAACTCATATAGATTAGAATCTAAAGCATACACAGATAAACGAGGAGTAATTCATAGAGGAGATACTTGGGCTGTAACGATTTGTGAAAGAGAATCATTATTAATCCTATTTGATAATTTAGAATTATTATTAAAACATAAAAAAAGAAAAAACGACTTATTAGAAGCTAAAAGAAATGTTATTTTTAGATTAAATCATTAATTAATTTAATTTATTATGAAGAAAAAATTTTTTATTTCTACTGCCATTGATTATCCATCATATTTTCCTCATTTAGGTCATGCCTTAGAGAAAATTCAAGCGGATGTATTGACAAGGTATAAAAGATCTCAAGGTTTTGAAGTTCATTTTAGTATTGGCACAGATGAACATGGTCTTAAAATGGAAAAAAGCGCAAAAAAAGCAAACAAGGATTTAAAAGAATTTGTGGATGAAATGAGTGATAATTTTAAAAACCTATCTAAAGTTTTAAATATATCAAATAATGATTTTATTAGAACAACAGAAAAAAGACATAAAAATGTAGTTCTAAAAATATTCAAAAAGATATATAAAAATGGAGATATTTATAAGGGTAGATATAGTGGTCTTTATTGTGTTGATTGTGAAAGTTATTATTTGCAAAAAGATTTAGTAAATAATAAGTGTCCTATTCATAAAAAAGGAGTAGAAGAGATTAATGAGGAAACTTATTTTTTTAGAATGAGTAAGTATCAAAAGAAGATTTCAGAACATATAAAGAAAAATAAAAACTTTATTACTCCTCAAAGCAGGAGAAACGAAATTTTAAATAGATTAAAGGATCCTTTGCAAGATATAAGTATTTCTCGAAAAACAGTTAAATGGGGAATTCCTTTACCTATAGATAATAGTTTTACTTTGTTCGTATGGATAGATGCTTTAATCAATTATCTAACGACCATAGATTATCCGAATAGTAGATTCCAAGATTTTTGGCCAGCTGATATACATGTTATAGGTAAAGATATAGTTTGGCATCATAGTATAATTTGGGGAAGTTTGCTTTTGTCTGTGGGGCTGTCTTTACCCAAAAAAATATTTTCTCATGGATTTATAACGATAGAAGGAGAAAAAATGTCTAAATCATTAGATAATGCGGTAAATCCTTTTGAATTGGTTAAAAAATATGGCGTTGATCCAGTACGCTATTTTCTTCTTCGTGAATTTTCCAGCACCGAAGATGGAGATTTTAATATTGGACGATTAGAAGAGAGATATAATTCTGATTTAGCTAATGGACTGGGTAATTTAGTTAGTCGAGTTTTAACTTTATCAGCAAAATCAGCTGTCATTCTGAACGATAGTGAAGAATCTGACAATGGGCTATCTAAAGAAATTAAATCAACTCAGGAAAAATATCATCAGGCAATGGAAGAAATTAAATTTAATGAAGCTTTAGAATCAGTTTGGCAATTGATTGGTGTTTGTGATGAATACATTGAAAAAAATAAGCCTTGGGAATTAGCCAAGAATAATCCAGAAAAATTTAATAGCATAATTAATGATTTATTAGTAACAATAAAAGAAATTGCTAATTTATTAGAACCGTTTATGCCAGAAACATCAGAGAAGATTTTAAAACAAATTAAAGAGAATAAAAAAGGCGAGACATTATTCCCACGATTGTAAATTTACTTTTCTATTTTTTAAAAAGCTCTTTTTAGGGCTTTTTGTTTTAATTTTAATTTTTCAACAAGAAAATTTTCTAAAACTTGATGACCATGAAATTTTTTACAAGCTTTAAAATTATGATCAAGTTTCTTATTCAAATCTTCATCTAAAAGCCATTTAATTGTTTTTTGAACAGCTTGATTAATATTTTGCTGTGGAATTTTAACAAAATCATCTTTATCTCTTT
>JAHJUH010000065.1 GCA_018829245.1 Patescibacteria group bacterium
AATGTCAATTTTCCAGCCAGTTAGTTTAGCTGCCAAGCGAACATTTTGTCCTTTAATGCCAATAGCTAAAGAAAGTTGGTCTTCAGGTACAATAACTTTAGCTTGATTTATTTTTTTATCTATTTTTACATCAATAACTTTAGCTGGAGAAAGAGATTGGCTAATGAATTTAATTGGGTCTTTTGACCATTCAATAATATCAATTTTTTCTCCGGCTAGCTCATTGATTACAGCCTGAACCCGTGTTCCTTTTTGGCCAATCATTGAACCAATAGGGTCAACTCTTTCTTCGGTAGAAGTTACAGCAATTTTAGATCTGGATCCAGCTTCTCTGGCAATGGATTTTATTTCCACTGTTCCTCCAGAGATTTCAGGCACTTCGAAGGCAAAAAGCTGGCTAACCATTTTAGGATGTGTTCTGGAAAGAGTAATTGTAGAGCCTCGAGAATCTTTTTGGACTTCAGCTATATATAATCTTAGTCGTTGGCCAATTTGATAGCGTTCACGAGGGATTTGATCTTCTGGAAATAGGACGCCAGATGCTTTGCCAATATCTAAAAACACATTTCCTTTTTCTATTCGTTGAACAACGCCGCTGACAACTTGTCCTTCTTTTTCTTTAAATTCTTCAAAAATAGATTCCCTTTCTGCTTCTCTAATTCGTTGAATAATGACCTGTTTAGCTGTTTGAGCAGCAATTCTTCCAAAGTCATAAGCTGTTTCTAAAGGAAATTCTATTTCGTCATTTACTTTAAACTTTTCCGACGCCTTTCGGCTTGGAATCTTATCTGCCTTAGGAAGATTTTTAGAATCTTTAGTTTCTTCAATCATAATATGCTTTTCTGGATTGAACCTGACTTTTTTTTCTGTTTCTTTCCCGACGCCTTCTGGGTCTGGATCTTGATCTTGCATCGGGGCTTCATCTTCTTCATCTTTTGTTTTGAGCATTGATTCATCAATAACTAACTTAACCTGGAAAATTTTCATTTGTCCGGTTTTTAAATCAAACTTAATTTTGATGTTTTGCCCTTTGCGATTATATTCTTTTTTATATGCTGCAGCTAAAGCCATCTCAATGGTTTCAAGAACCTTTTCTTTAGAAATGCTTTTTTCTTCACAAATTTGTTCAATAGCTGAAGCAAATGATTTTATATCCATACCCTGTAGAAGAATTTTGAATTTAAATTAACTATATAAATTAATAATCCAAAATTTCTTTTATTTACTTAATTATTTTTAATGTCCCGTTTTATTAAATTAAATCAAAGATTTAATTGTTTCAAAATTTCTCTACGGGGCATAATTTTATAAAGCTCGTTCTTCAGAACGAGCCTTTTTTTGTGTATCTATCTTAATTAAGATTATCACAAGATTGATTTGTATGTCAATCCCGTAGTGAAAATTTGACATGATTTAATTTAATTTTTCTATAAGAAAAATTTTGTCAAATTTCTACTACAGGATCAAATTATTATGTGGACAAGTCATTAAATTATTGTTAAACTTAGGAATTAAATAATATGAAACAAAGAAATTTTTTTACATGGAAAATAGGGGGCGAAGCTGGGCAGGGCCAACAGATTGCTGGCTTGATTTTAGGCAGGACTTGTTTGTCTGCCAATCTTTTTTCTTTTATCTATTCTGAATACCCTTCGCGCTTACGTGGTGGTTTGGTAACTAATCAAGTTAGTATTTCAAATAAACCAATAGAGGCAGTTTCAAAGAAAATAGATTTCTTATTTGCTTTAAGCCAACCTGCTTTAGATCATTGTATAAAAGATTTAAATAACAATGCTTTGGTTTTTTACGATTCTGATAAGGTTAAAGAAGTAGATAAAAACTTCAAAAAAATTAAGTTTATTCCTTTGTCATTGCATGATCTAGCAAAAGAAAATAACATCAATGCTTTTATGCTTAATAGCTTGATTTTAGGGATTTCTGCTGTTTTATTTGATTTTGATATTAAGCTATTAAAGAAAGAAATAAGAGGAGTATTAAGCGATAATAATAAACCTGAGGATTTGATTAAAAACAATAACAGAGCAGTTCAAATTGGATATGAATATGCTTGTAAAGAATTAAAATTAAAGCCATTTTTTAAAAATAAGTCAAATTTGAAATCTTCAAAAAGAATTATTTTAACAGGCAATGAAGCAGTTGCTATGGGATCTGTTTCTTCAAAATGCGGATTTTATTCTGCTTATCCAATGACACCTGCTTCTTCCATTCTTCATATATTAGCTAAACAAGCTAAAGAAAATAAGATGATAGTAAATCATTCTGAAGATGAAATAGCCGCTATTAATATGGCTATTGGCGCTAGTTGGGCAGGAAAAAGATCAATGATAGGAACTTCTGGAGGAGGATTTGCCTTAATGAGTGAAGGTTTAAATTTATCAGCAATGAGTGAAACTCCTTTAGTGATTGTTAATTCACAAAGGCCTGGACCTGCTACTGGCATGGCTACATGGACAGAACAAGGGGATTTACAGTATTTAGCTAAAGTTGGCTACGGTGATTTTCATAGGATAATTTTAGCTCCAGCTGATCCTGAAGAATCATTCTATTTTACTATTCTTGCTTTTAACTTTGCTGATATTTACCAAATGCCTGTTTTTCTTCTTTTAGATAAATATATTTCAGAAAGCTATAAAATCATTCCTGACTTTAATTTAAGTAATATTAAGATTAATCGTGGAAAACTTTTAACTGAAAAGCAATTAGCTAAAATCAAGAATTACAAGCGTTACGCTTTTATTAAAGATGGTGTTTCTCCGCGGTCTTTGCCAGGGCAAAAAAACGGTATTTTTTTAGCTAATGGAAATGAACATGATGAATATGGATTTTCAATAGATGGTTTTAATAGTGATTTGCGTAATAAACAAATGGAAAAGCGCCATGCTAAAATAAAGGATATATTTAAAGAATTGCCAAAACCAAAATTATTTGGTCCAAGTAATGCTTTAATAACTTTAATTGGCTGGGGTTCTGTTAAGGGTCCGGTTTTAGAAGCATTGAAGACATTAAATCAAAATAATAGCCGTGTTAATTATGTTCATATCCCTGCTCCATTTCCATTAGATGGAAATAGTTTATCGGAATTATTAAAAAATATTAAAAAAACAATTGTGATTGAGAATAATTACAAAGGACAAATGGCTGATTTAATGCAAGAGGTATTAGGTATGAAATTTGAGCATAGATTAAATAAATACAATGGCCAGCAGTTTTTCCCTGAAGAAATTATTAAGCTAGTTAAAAAAGAATTTTAATTACAAATGATTAAACAAAGCGATTATATCACTTCAAATAAATCAAACTGGTGTCCTGGGTGCAGTAATTTTAGCATCCG
>JAHJUH010000066.1 GCA_018829245.1 Patescibacteria group bacterium
ATTGTAATTAATCCTTTTAATTCTCCCTTCTTATTAATTAAAGGAAGTTTTTCAATTCGGTGTTTATATAAAATAGCTTTGGCTTTTTCAATAGATGTTTTTATCGGAGCAGTAATTAATTTCTTAGTCATTACTTTTTTAATCTGTATTTGTTCGTTCTCTATAAACCTCAAATCTCGATGAGTTAAAATACCTACTAGTTTTTTGTTTTTAATAATAGGGATGCCAGAAATATTATGCTGTTTCATTGTCTTAATTGCTTTTTCAACTAAATCTTCTGGAGCTAAAGTAATAGGGTCAATAATTAATGTGGATTCTGATCTTTTAACCTTATTAATCTCTTTAGCTTGTTCATTAGGAGATAGATTTTTATGAATTACTCCTAATCCGCCTAATCTAGCTAAGGTAATAGCTAATAAACTTTCAGTAACTGTATCCATATCAGCTGAAATTAAAGGAATATTTAAAGAAAACCCTTTAACTAGGTTAGTTTTTAAATTAATATTCTTAGGAAGAGTTTCAGATTTTTGAGGTAAAAGCAGAACATCATCAAATGTTAAATTATCTCTATTTAATATTTTCATACCCTGTAGAAGAATTTTGACATTTAATTACTATTGGTTAATTAATAATCCAAAACTCTTTTTATTTGTTTAATTGTTTTTATATACCCTGTTTTATTAAATTAAATCTTTGATTTAATTGAGTCAAAATTTCTCTACAGGGTCATATAAGTTTATCTTGATCATTATTTGGATATTTTATTCCTAGGTGATTATAGGCTGATTTTGTAGCAATACGGCCTCGTGGAGTGCGATCAATAAAGCCAAGTTGTAGTAAATATGGTTCATAAACATCAGCAATAGTTTCTGTTTCTTCATGGCTGGCAGCTGCTAAAGCTTGCAATCCTACTGGCCCTCCATTAAATTTTTTAATAATTATTTCTAAAATTTGGCGATCAGCTGGTTCTAATCCTAATTGATCTATTTCCATCATTTGAAGCGCTTCTTGAGCTGTTTGTTTGCTAATTATACCATTAGCTCTAACTTGGCTGTAATCTCTGACTCGTTTGAGCAAGCGGTTAGCTACTCTTGGCGTTCGGCGTGCTGATTGAGCAATAATTTTTATAGCTTCATCTTCATTAATTTTAACTTTTAAGATTCTAGCTGAACGAGTAATAATTTTTTCTATGTCTAGATGTTCATAGAAGTTTAAGCGATGGGTAACGCCAAAGCGATTTCTTAAAGGAGAAGAGATTAATCCAGTTCTAGTAGTAGCGCCAATTAAAGTGAATCTAGGAAGCTCTAATTGAAGAGTTCTGGCTGAAGGCCCTTTGCCAATAATAATATCTAAAAAATAATCTTCCATAGCCGGATAAAGCGTTTCTTCAATGGTCTTATTCATGCGGTGGCATTCATCTATAAAAAGAATGTCATTATTTTGCAGATTAGTCAGAATAGAAGCTAAATCACCAACTTTTTCAATAGCTGGACCTGAAGTAACTTTAATATTAACTTTCATTTCTTTAGCAATAATATGGGCTAAAGTTGTTTTTCCAAGTCCAGAACCTCCGCATAATAGGATATGGTCGATTGATTCTTTTCTTTTTTTAGCTGCTTCTATTAAAATATTAAGATTTTCTTTGATTTTTTCTTGTCCGATATACTCATTAAAAGAAGTTGGACGTAGCGTTGAGTCCAAATAACGATCTTCATTTAGTTGTTTAGGATTTATTATGGGTATTGACATTTTGATAATAGTTTGTTATGATGCTAACAGAGTTATTGAAACTATTTAACATTTGTTAATCTGTAGGCAATAAGGATCTAATTTTTTTAATTTTGGATTCGATGGGGGCTTATCTTAGTTTATTGGGTATTTTGGCTTCGGCTGGAATATTCCTCGGAAGGTCTTTTCTCTCTGTTCTCAGGCAGAGGGTCGTTGTCTACAGATTAATGAATATTAATTGATTGTTCCAATAACTCTTTTTACTTCTTCTAAATCAGTTGATCCTTCAACTACTCTTAAAAGAGCATCTTGGATTAAAGTAGTCATTCCTTCTTCCTGAGCTTTGTTTTGAATTTCAAAAGCAGCTGTTTCTTTAAGAATCAGCTTTTTAATTTCTTCGCTTACAGTCAATAGTTCAAAAATACCAATTCTTCCTTGATAGCCTAATCCATGGCATTTAGCGCATCCTTGAGCTTGGTAAAAAGCAAGTTTTTTAGGAATGCTTAATCCTGATTTTTCTGGAATTGAATCAAGGATTTTTTTAATTGATTCCAGTGTTTCTTTAGGAGGCTGTTGTTCTTTTTTGCAATCAGGACATAGTTTCCTGACTAATCTTTGAGCAATAGCCAAGTTTAGAGAAGAAGCCAAAGCATCTGGCTTAATTTTTAAGCTAATTAGCCGAGGAATAGCGCCAGCTGCTTCATTAGTGTGAAAAGTAGAAAAGACCAAATGGCCAGTTAAAGCAAACTGAACAGAAATTTCAGCGCTTTCTTCATCTCTGATTTCACCAATCATTAATATATCTGGATCTTGGCGAACAATTGATTTTAATGTAGTGGCAAAGGTATGCCCTTTGCGTTTACTGATCTGGGTTTGAGTAACTCCTGCTAATCTGTATTCAACTGGATCTTCAACAGTAATGATTTTTGTGCCTGGCTTGTTAACGTAATTAAGGCAAGCATAAAGCGTTGTTGTTTTGCCTGAGCCAGTTGGTCCGGTTGTTAAAATCATACCAGTTGGACTGTTAATTTGAGATTCAATAATTTTAAGGAATTCAGGTCTAATATTTAAATCCTTGAGATTTAATTTAACACTAGATAATCCTAATAGACGCATAACAACACTTTCTCCATGAGTGCTTGGCAATATGGAAACTCTAATATCAATTGATTGTTCAATTTTTTCTCCATCCAAAACATTAATTGTAAAACGTCCATCTTGGCTGACATCATGGATATTAAGCAACATATCTGATAATGTTTTAATTCTAGAAAGAAGAAAGCGATATTCTTTTTGAGGGAAATTAGCAACATTTTGAAGCAATCCATCAACTCGATAGCGCATGTTTATTTCTTCTTTGGTTGGTTCAAGATGAATATCAGAAACTTTCATTTCAATAGAGCCAGCTAAGATAATAGTTAAAAGGCGAGTGGTTGATAAATTACTAATAACCTTTTTTAATTCCTGAATAGTTCCTAATGATTTTTTAAATTCAGTTAATTCATTTTTTTGAATAACAAAAATACCCTTTGAAGAGGCGCTTTGTTTCTCTCTAGTAACTGATTCATATCTTTCCCAAGCTTTTTTTAAGCTGGTTAAAGTAGCTGCAAATAGTTTGCATTCAAATCCTTGTTCTTTAAGTTCATTAATGGTTTTAACTGTTTCTGGGTTGTCTGGATTATTAACAGC
>JAHJUH010000067.1 GCA_018829245.1 Patescibacteria group bacterium
CGCTTCCGTTGATGACAGCATCGAAAAACTCCAATACGAACTTTATTACATCAAACATCGTTCTCTTGTTTTAGATTTGAGCGTTCTTCTAAGAACAATTAAGATTGTTTTAATGGGAGGTGGGAGATAAATATGAAAATATCAATAATTATCCCAGTTTATAATGAAGAAGAAGGAATTAAAAAAGTAATTGATGATTTAAAGGTGTGTTTACCTAATCAGGAAATTATTGTGGTTGATGATTACTCCACTGACCAGACTAATCAGATAATAAAAAACATAAGTGATATTAAGATTATCACTCATACAAGAAATCAAGGATATGGAGCTTCTTTAAAATCTGGAATTAGAGAGGCCCAGGGTCAGTATATAATCATTATCGATGGAGATGGCACATACCCCATAGATGCTATTCCAGAATTAATTAAATACGCAGAAGAATATGATATGGTCTCAGGTGCCCGTCAAGGAAAAAATCATGACGCGCGCTGGCTCTACACTCAAAGAATTGGCAAATTTGTTTTAAAAAAAATAGCTGGATACGTAACTCAAACAAAAATCCCTGATATTAATTGTGGTTTAAGAATTTTTAAAAAAGAAACTATTAAAAAATTCTGGAACCTTTATCCTCAAGGATTCTCATTTACGACTACTTCTTTAGTGGCTTTTTTATCTAATGATTATCGAGTTAAATTCGTTCCTATTAATTATCATAAAAGAGAAGGCAAATCTACATTAAAGCCATTTAAAAGCTTTACTGCTTTTATTAACTTAATCTTTAAAATATCTTTATTTTTCAAACCGATTCGAGTCTTTCTTCCTTTAAGTATATCTTTTTTCTTGTTGGCAATCGGTATAGCCGTCTATAGTCTTGTTTGGGATGAAATATTTTATGATACTACTGTCATCCTTATTTCAGCTATGGCTTTACAAACATTTTTCTTTGGTCTCTTAGCTGAAATAATTGTTCATAATCGAAAATAGTTATGGAATTAGAAAATCTAATTAAAACTAGAAGAAGTATTAGAAATTTTACTAATCAACCAGTAGATCTTGAATTAGTAAAAAAAATAATTGAGTTAGGAACCCATGCGCCTTCAGCCTGCAATATCCAGGGTTGGCATTTCATTATTATTAAAGATCAAAAAATAAAGGATGAAATGATTGATCTGGGTAGTTCGATAATAATTAAAAATGCACCAATTGGAATTTTGGTTCTTTACGATCAAAGAACAAAAAATACTGAATACCAAGATCACATTCAAAGTGCTGCTGCTGCCATTCAAAACATTCTTTTATCCGCTCACGCTCACAATTTAGGAGCCTGCTGGGTTTGCCACTTGCCTCTTAAGGAAAAATTAAAAAAACTATTTAAGATTGAAAAATATTTAGATCCAATTGCCTATATCATTATGGGCTATCCTCAAAGAGAACCCTATCAAGTAAAAAGAAAATACCAATTAGAAGAAATGATTAGTATCGACAAATTTTATCGAAAAACACCTCTTCAATCAACCGAAAAATTGTTAACCCTTAAAAAAAGTTTGTATAAAATATATCGCCATACTCCAACCTGGCTTAAAAAATTATTCTTTAATAAATTAATAGATAAAAAATTTGTTAAAAAATTTAAAAACTAATGAAAGTACTATTTATTAATCCGCCTAATCAAAATGAAATCATTAGCTGTAATCCAGAAATTATCAAAAAAGAAAGAGGTTATGACCCTCCTTTGGGAATATTATATCTAGCTGGTTATTTAGAAAAAAATTCTAACCATCAGGTTAGTGTTATTGACGCTCAAGTAGAAAAACTAAGCTATTCTCAGCTAACTCAAAGGATAGAAGAATCTTCACCTGATGTAGTTGGCATTACAGCTATGACCTTCACATTGATAGATGTCATTAAGGTTATTGAATTGGTTAAAAAAATTGACTCTCGAATTAAGATAATATTAGGTGGACCTCATGCTCACATTTATCCCAAAGAAACCCTTGATATACCAGGGGTTGATTTTGTTGTTTTAGGCGAAGGAGAAAAACCATTATTAGAATTATTAGAAAATATAGAAAACCCAGAAGAACTTAAGAATATGAAGAATATCGCTTTTAAGGACGGAGATCAAATAATTGTTTCTGAATGTCAAGATTATAATCAAAACCTAGACGAACTTCCCTTCCCAGCCATGCACCTAACTCCTTATAAAAAATACTGGTCTATTTTATCTGGTGATAAAGTCATAACCACTATGTTCACTTCACGCGGTTGTCCTTATCGATGCACTTTTTGTGATCGACCTAATATGGGAAAGCTTTTTCGAGCTCGCTCTAGTAAAAATGTGGTTGATGAAATAGAAGAACGTCTCAAAATGGGTATTGAAGAAATATTCATTTATGACGATACTTTTACAGTCAACAAACAAAGAGTCATCGATATTTGTGATGAAATTATTAAAAGAAACTTAAAATTCTCATGGGATATTCGAGCTCGAGTAGATACGGTTAATCAAGAAATACTTGAGAAACTCAAACAAGCTGGCTGTGCTCGAATCCATTACGGAGTAGAATCAGGCACAGAGAAGATATTAAAAGTACTTAATAAGGGCATTCATCTTGATCAAGTCAAAGAAGTTTTTAGTTTAACTAAAAAAATAGGTATCTCCACTTTTGCTTATTTCATAATCGGCTGTCCAACTGAAACAAAAGAAGATATTCTTCAAACTATTAAATTCGCTAAAAAACTAGATACTGATTTTGTCCAAATAACTCTTTTAACTCCATTTCCTGCTACTAAAATCTATAACGACGCTTTAGAACAAGGAATAATTAAAGAAGATTATTGGCTAGAATTTGCTAAAAACCCACGTCCTGATTTTAAAACTAAATACTGGACAGAAGAATTATCTAATCAGGAATTATTTAAATTTATTAACTATGCTTATAAGCAATTTTATTTAAGGCCTAATTTTATTTTAAAAACACTTAAAGAAATCACCTCTTTTAATGATTTTGTCAGAAAAGCTAAAGCTGGATTTAAAATTATTTCTATGAAATAATAACCAAATATTTATGTCCGATAATTTCTTTCAAAGAATCAAAAAAGAATATCATCATATCACAAACAAACAATGGATTTTAAAGGATGTTGGTCGCCACTGGGATGAAACTACTGATTATGATGATATTAATGAAAAAACTTATAGTTATTTTAGAAGATTCGTTGATGGCTATAATCTTTGCACCATTCCAGATAAAAGTTACCTTTTAGATATTTGTAGCCGAACTGGTAATGGCAGTATTTATTTTTATCAAAAAAATAAAGTTAGAAAAGTGGTTTGTGCTGATGTAACAGAAAAAATGCAAAAAATCTGTTCTGATAATTTAACGAACTACCAAATAGATTTTGAAACTAAACTATTTTCTAATTTTCCTCTCTCTATTCCAGATAACGAATTCGATGCTATCATCTCTTTTGAAACCCTGGAACATATTTATCCTCCAAAAACTTTTATTCAAGAATTATCTCGTGTCTTAAAACCCGGGGGCGAACTTCTTTTAACCTGCCCCAATGTTTTATGGGAACCAATTCATTGGCTAGCTGCTATTTTCAATATTCATCATAGCGAAGGACCACATCGTTTTAGAACTAGAAAAAATATCCTTAAAATGCTTGAGTCGGCTAGTTTAAAAATGGAAAAAGAAAAAACAACTATATTAATACCAGGAGGGCCTAAGTTTTTGATTAAATTTGGAGAATGGTTTGAAAAAAAATTTGAAAAAACTTTAATGCCTTATCTTGGTCTAAGACGGATTTTTATCTGTCGGAAATATTAATTTTATGAGACTCCCCAAAAAACAAAATGTTTCTACTAATAATCCTGAAAATCCATTACAACGCTATTACCAACCATTTATCAGATACTTTTACATCGAAAGGTTAAAAATGGCCTTGAACTTTTTGAAACCTCAAGATAAACAATACGATAAAATTTTAGAAGTGGGTTATGGGAGTGGCGTATTTTTCCCGGAGCTGACAAAAATCTGCAAAAAACTCTATGGGTTAGAAGTTTTTCCTGAGGCAAAAAAAGAAACGGAACAAATGATGGAAAAAGAGAATATTCAAGCAGAATTAACAACGGGAAGTGTCACACAAATGCCATTTGCTGATGATTTCTTTGATGCAATAGTATGTGTCAGCGCCTTAGAACATTTACAGCCAAATGAAATGGAAAAAGCTATTTCTGAAATTAAACGTGTCACCAAAAATAATGGTTTGATTATTTTAGGTTTTCCATCTGGCCGAAAGTTAATGCAACTTTATTGCATTTTAATAAAGCGTGATTTACATTTTGACTTTCATCGCTCTGACCATAATTTAATCCTAAAAACAATAACCAAAAATTTTCCAATCCAAGAAACAAAAAAGCTCTTCAGCTTTCTGCCTATCTATTATGTAGTTAAATGTCAAAAAAAATGAAAGAATCAATCGTCTCGTTTTTTTTATCCAAAATAGATATTAATAAGTTTTCTGATTTCATTAAAAGATCAGTGGTTTTATCTATTCCTTATAAAATAATTGTTCAAAGGTTAATCGATTGGAATTTTCCATATCATGTTTTTCTTGAATCAACCAATATATGTAATTTACATTGCAAAATTTGTACAAGGAATATAGCGCCCATAAAACTTGGTTCTATGGATTTTGAATTATTTAAAAAGATTGTGAATGAAGCTAGTGTCTATGGCTCCAGAAATTTTTCACTCCATCTTTTTGGCGAACCACTTTTAGCACCAAATATTATTCCGATGATTAAATACATCAAACAGAAAAATAATAAAAATACTGTTTTAATCACTACAAATGGAGTATTACTTAATAATAAAATATCTCAAGAAATTATTATGAATGGCGTAGACAAAATTATTGTCAGTATTCACGGCGCCAACAAAGAACAATATGAAAATATGACCGGTACTGATAATTTAAATAATGTTGAAGAAAACATTAAAAATCTAATTAATTTAAAAAACAAAAAGAATAAACCTAAAATATTTTTGCGAATGGTTAGTTTTAAAAAAAATACTACAGAAATAAAAAAATTCTATAAAAGATGGTCATCTTATCCAGTTATTATAGACATTAAAGAACCACATAATTTTGGTGGACAAATTGAAACCGGACGCTCAATAGATAGCTTACCTAAAAGATACCCCTGTTATCACCTTTGGTTAGCCCCAGGAATTAATTGGGATGGACAGGTTTCGATTTGTTGCTGTGACACTTTTAAAGATGCGATTATCGGCAATGTTAATCAAAATAGCCTACATAAAATTTGGAATGGGGAAAAATTAAAACAATATCGCGATTATCATTTGAGAGGCAAATATGATAAAATTCCCGTATGTAAAAACTGCGATGTTTGGACAACTTATCCAGATATTTTCTTTGAATATCAAAAAAAATAAAAAAAAATATGAAAATTTTATTAATTAATCCTCCTTATATAAACTTTGAAGGAATGAAAGAATCAGGCGGACATATTATGCCCTTTAATTTAGCTTATTTAGCTGCTTATTTGAGACAAAGGAATGATTGTTCGGTTAAAATTTTTGACACCGAAGCGCTTTCCCTTAATTATTCTGAAATAAAACAATATTTAGCTAAAGAAAAGCCTGATTTGATTGGTTTTACTTGTCTTTCTCCTACGATTAATCATATTCTTAAAATCTGTCGAATAGTAAAAAAGGATTTAAATCTAAAATCATCAATTGTTTTAGGAGGGATTCATCCAACTATTTTCCCTAAAGAAACAATTAAAAATCAATATATTGACTTTGTGGTTGTTGGCGAAGGAGAAATCACTTTCACTGAATTAGTCAAAGCTATTCAAGAAAAAAGAACTGATTTTGAAAATATTAATGGCTTATATTATAAAAAGAATGGAGAAATTGTTAAAACCCAACCTCGAGAATTAATTTCCGATTTAGATACTATTCCCTTTCCAGCTCGAGACCTTTTTAATTTAGATCTTTATTCTTCGGCTCCAACTAAAAAATTAACTGATGAACAATGTTCTCCGATTCTAACTAGTCGTGGCTGTACTTTTAATTGTATTCATTGTGTTTCTAAGAGTATTTGGCAAAGAAAAATAAGATATCGCAGTTCTGATAATATAATTTCGGAAATTGAAGAATGTATTAATAAATATAATATCAAAGAATTTAGTATTCTTGATGATAATTTTACTCTTAATAAATCTAGGGCTATAGAATTTTGTCAAAAAGTAATTGAAAAAAAATTACTGATTGCTTGGATTTGTTTTTCTAGAGCGGATGGTATTAATGACCAATTAATAAAAATAATGGCAGAAGCTGGTTGTAAAAAAATATCCTTAGGGCTTGAATCTGGCTCTCAAAAAATATTGAATTTGATGCGTAAACAAACAACTATCGAACAAGGCAAGAAAGCCGTTGAAATAATCAGAAAAAATAACATTTTGGTTCACGCTAGTTTTATGATTGGCAATATTGGAGAAACAGAAGAGACCGTTAAGGAAACTATTAATTTTGCTAAAAGTTTAGATTTAGACAATGCTTCTTTCTTTATTACCTGTCCAGTCCCTGGCTCTGATTTGTATTATTACGCTCAAAATGAAGGTTTTATTGAAAAAAATACTTCCTGGGAAATGTTTGCTCCTTTAAGTAATACGCCACCTGTTTTAACTCAAAATAATCTCAGCCAAAATGATTTGATTTATTGGCAAAAAAAAGCTTTTCGAAAATTCTATTTTCGGCCTAAATATATTTATCGTAAATTAAAACAGATTAAGTCATGGGAGGGAATTAAAACAATTTTTCAAGGAATTAAAATATTATTAAGAATTCTAATCAAACCCAAAAGTAGAACTACTTAAAAAAATTATGATTAAAAAGTATTCTTTTATTATAGGAATAATTATATTTCTACTGATTTTGAACAAATTAGGTTTTAGAGAAATGATAGATATCTTGACTCAAGTAAATCTTTACTACTTCGGTCTAGCTACTTTCCTTCTTTTACCTATTCTCTTTATCAGAGCTTATCGTTGGAATTATCTTAAAAAAAAGCAGGGTATTATTTTTAGTCTTAAGGATTCTTTTTTAATTAATAATATTAGCATGATTATCGGCTTAGTTACTCCAGGACGATTGGGAGAACTAACTAAAATATTATATTTAAAAAATAAAAATTATTCTATTGGAAAATCATTAGTCAGTGTTCTTCTTGATAGATTAGCTGATTTATTTTTCTTACTATTTTTTAGTTTAATAAGCCTTATTTTTTTCTTTTCTTATTTTAAAAAAACTATTCTGTTATTAGCTTTAATATTATCTCTTTTTATTCTTGTTTTTATCTTAATTTCAAAAAATAATCTCGTTCAAATTATTTTGAAAAAAATGTTGGGTTTAATCATCCCATCTAAATTTAAAAAATCATGGCTTTTAAATTACCATGATTTTTTAAAAAATCTTAAAATCTATACTTTAAACAATTATTTTTCGATTTTATTCATTACTGCTTTTTCTTGGTTAATATACTATTTCCAATCATTCCTTCTCCTTAAAAGTATTGGAATTAATAATATTCCTTTTTTTTATTTAGCTATAACTGTCACTATAGCTGGATTTGTTACTCTTTTACCTATTTCTATTTCTGGTCTTGGCACACGCGAAGCAACTCTAATCTTTTTCTTTTCATTTTTCCAAGTTCCCTTAGAAAAAACAATCGGTTTTTCTCTTTTGATTCTATCAACAATAGTATCAACCGCTTTAATTGGATTAATTTGTTGGCTATTTAAGCAAGTTCATCAACCAACCCTTGTTACGAGATAATTCTGGGATAACTGGCTTTAAAGAATCAGAAGCAACATTAATAACATTTACTTGATTAACAATCTTTTTTGATAATTCTTCTGAATAACCTAAAATATATTTAACATTGAACTGTTCGAAAGCAAAATCCAACTCATCTTTAGCTAATAGATTCTCAATGGTTTCAGACCTAAATAAAACAACCGATTTATTAGTTAAATAACTTAAACTATACATAGTGCCTTCACCTAAGTTAATCGCTATAATTTCGTCATCAGCAATATCAATCTTCCTAATTTCTTGACTATAAGCCTCAATTATTAAGTTATTACTATTATCATAAATCTTACTCCAAGCAACATGATTAACTAAAACTAGTTGATATAAAACAGCTAGCAAAATCACCAAATAAATTATGGTGGCTTTTTTATTTTGAACTTGAAAATAATTATTAACGATTTTACCTAAAGTTAATAATCCCAAAGAAATCACTAAGGCAATAGCCCAATTAAAATCCATTAAGTGATTCCGGCCGACTAAAGCAACAAAAGACATCAAAAAGATAGAAGAAGAAACCCAATAGACAAAAAATTGATATAAAGATTTATTTTCCCGCCTCAAAGTATAAAAACCCAATAGAATTAAAAGTAAAATAAATGGACCTCCAATTTCTTCCAAAGAAACGAATCTAAAAACATGACGAGAACCAAGTGTTAAACCAGCTCTAATTCTATCAACTAAACCTATCTCTGCAATACCCATATTTTTCAATTCTCTAGTCAAATCTATTTCCTTCATTAAGACAAAATTATCTCCGTTAATTCGTTCCTGAAGATTTTTTATAAACTCCTCTCGTTCAAAATGATAGGTATAAGGATCTGGATAAACATGACCATAAAAAGCGAAATCAGCTGATTTAACTTTTTCTGATGTTTCGGTAGTAAAAATTTGCAAATAGACATTATGTTTAATATCAGGCAACCAAACAGAACCCCATAAAATTAGAAAGGGAATAAAAATACAGAATAAATAACGTTTTTGTCCCCTTAGCCATAAATAGACCAAGAGAAATGGGACAATTAACAACAAAGCCTCTTTAGACAAACAGGCTAAAGCTAAAAAACCACCGGAGATAATTAGATAAAGATATTTATACTCTTGTTGTTTGGCAATCCCATAAAAATAGAATAGAAAAAACAAAGATAAAAACAATAAAGCAAATTCATAAACAGAAAAAGCATAGGGTAGCTGCCAATTGAAAGGTAGAAATATATAAATTAAGGAAAAGATTAAAGCTGTTTTAAAATTAAATAAATAGAGAACGATCCCTGTAAAGATTATTAAAGTCAAAGCAGAAATAAAAATAGATAAAAGAATTAAATCACTAACTTGAGGTAAGCCAATAAAATTAAATATCTTACTATAAAGTATAGGTGTTAATTTATTACCTCCAGCTGAAAGAATACTTTGATCCTTAATTGAATTTGAAGAAAGAGCAACGTTAAGATTATTCTCTATTGAATAAAGACCGCTTTGGTGGAGATTACGAGCCAATAAAGATCCAGTCGACGGACTATTGGAAGAATATCCCTTAAACATGACTGGCGAATACCAAACAACTATTGCTAGAATAAATACAGCTAACAAAAATATACTAGTTATTAACAGATTTTTTTTATTTATTTCAGCCATTTATATCTTTTTAAATATTCTTTTAAACAAACTCTCCAATCTCTCATTCCATTTAATCCTTTTAAATTTAACTTTAAATTAACTAGTTTTTCCGAATAAGGACGAGGAGCAAAATATTCTTTTTTCCAAAAATCAGAAGTCACTTCAGTAAGTTTTATTTTACTCTTTGGTTTTAATATATCTAACATTTCCTTAGCCACATCAAAACGAGTAGCTTCTCCCTTGCAAACCATATTATATAAACCAAAAGAACCCTTGTTTATAACATTAAGCATGTTTTTAGCAAAATCATGAGTATAAGTAGGAGTTCCCAACTTATCACGAACTAAAAATAATTCTTTCTTACCGGCATTAATCTGATCAATTATCTTTTTAACAAACTTCTTATCTTTTTTTGGCCCACCTCCAATCATCCAACCAGCTCTAAATATAAAATAATTATCTAAACTTTGCTTAATTGCAATTTCTCCAGCATATTTTGATTTTGCATAATGATTTATTGGATTAGGTATATCATAATCGTTATAAACATCTTGATTCCCATCATAAGCACCAGCTGTTGTAATATAAATCATCAAAAGATTATGTTTTTTACATAAATCAATAACATTCTCTGTACCCATTGAATTTGTTCTATATGATTCTTGAGGATTACTCTCGCAATATTCTAAATCAGTTAAAGCAGCCAAATGGAAAATAGCAGTCGGCTTAAATTTTAAAACTTCTTTTTCTAAAGCATTGTAATCTCTAACATCTAAATAAGAAAGCCATTTTTCATTCAGATCTATATCTGTCGCTTTAACCTTACAAACATTAGAAAAAAATGGATAAACAGCATCACCCAGCATACCACCACAACCAGTAATTAATATCCTACTTTTTTTTGTTATCATATATATGTTTTTTAGTTATCTTTAGTATTGACCAGGGCATTTGAATAACTGACCATAAAAACTTTGGTGTAAAAATAAAAACATATCTTATTAAAAACGTAATTTTATATGGAGAATATTTTAGATAAAAGATAAACCGATTTCTGTGTTGTATATATTTTACATTAACCGAATTTCTTAGATAGCGACCAATCATTTTAAAGTAAATTATAATTTTTGATATTATTCCAACTTCCCTTATTTGAGCTTTTAAATCATCTGAAAAGAAAAGACTGGTTGTAGCTGACTTCATGTGCCAAACGCCACCAAAGGGTATATAAACCACTTGATAGCCAGCTTTTTTTGCTCTTTGACATAAATCAGCATCTTCATAAAAAGCGAAATAAACATCATTAAATAAACCTATCTTATTTATTACTTCTCGTTTAACTATTAAAGCACATCCAGTAATAAAATCAACCTCCTTTTTAAAATCATCTTTTATTTCTTTATCTGTCAAACCCCTACCCAAAACATAACTATCTCCCTTGTTCCAAAGTATTTTTCCACCAGCAAATAGAATCTTATTGGGTTCATTCATAGAATATATTTTGGGACCAATAACACCTATCTGAGGTGATTTTTCTAACTCCTGGACTAAAACTTTAATTAAATCAGGATGAATCGTTGTGTCGTCATCCAGAAAAAAAAGAATTTCTCCTTTAGCATGTTTAATACCCAAATTATGACCTCCGGTACAACCTAGGTTCTTTTTACTTAAAACTAATTTAATCTGAGGAAATTTTCTAGCAATTAGTTCTGGCGTTCCATCTTTTGAATTATTATCAACCACAATGATTTCAAAATCTGGATAATTTGATTTTAAAACCGACTCAAGACAATTAGAGATATACTTAACCGCATTATTGGTCAAAACATTAACTGATACTTTAGGATAATTTTCTATCATAGTTTTTTAAATAGAATAATATTCTCTCCTTTTTGCGATATTTTAAAGTTATATTTTTCAATAGCAGAATAGAATGTTTTACTACAACCTTCCCGCCATTTGTCGTGTAATTCAATTATCAAAATATTCACCCTATTAAGCCAATCACAATTATGCGAAAAAAATTCTTTCTCTGCTCCTTCTATGTCCATTTTTAGAATATCTATTTCATTATATCTATTTACCAATTCATCAATAGTTATGGTTGGGATATCGCCACCCTCTTCCGTCTTAAATCCCCACTCACCTAGACCTGCATCAACTATCTTAAGATTAGTTTTCTTATACCAAAGTCCTGCTTTAACTAATTCAATCTGTTTATATCTTGAAGTGTTTAATTTCAAAATACTAAAGTTATTTTCTTCCGGTTCTATGGCTATTACCTTAGCTTTGGGAAATCTATTATGAAAGTAGAGAGTTGAGTATCCTGCGTTAGCTCCAGCATCCACTATAACCTTTGGTTCAATGTTGACTGGGAAATCATACTCCCTAGAAACAAATATTTGTTTAAATACTTCAATATCAGAGGTATTTTTTCTTATGATTAATGGTTTGAATTTAATAGAATAGTAGATTAAATAAATTCTATTTCTAAATTCATTAATTATCCCATATTGAGTTTTTGGAATAAATTTTTTAATTATTCTTCGAAGCATATTTAAAAATATTTTTAATTACTAAAAGATGCGCAATCAAGGAAAGAATAACACTAATAACCAAAGATAGAATAACAGCTATCGTTGAACTATAAATTCTTATTAAAATAAATACTAATAATATCATTAAAATAACATGACTAGTATTAATTATAATTGAAGTTTTCATTTTATTAACCGTCCTATAAAAAGCACTAATTCCTACGCCTAAACCAGAAACAAGCATCATAGGAGATAACCAATAGACTAATTCAATACTAGGAATATATTCTACTCCATAAAAGAATTTTACTAAATAAGGAGCTAAGATAGTAAAAGGAATGATTAACAAAGCAGAGATTACACCAGAATAGACAGTTGTTTTCTTAAAATGATCTTTTAGTGTCTGTAGGTTATTTGCATTAGACTTAGGTAATTGAACGGCTAGAAGACGAGAAATTGGTTCTAAAATTAATGATGAAATAGCAATATAACTGAAAGCAATTTTAAAATAACCCACTTCCTGTGTAGAAGCAAAAATACCTAAAAATATAACTGGCAAAATAGAGACAAGGCGACCTAGGTTCTTATCAAAAGCAATTGAAAAACCAAAATTGAAATATTTACTTAACTTTATTTTTCTAAAATTTAGAAATATCTCTCTCAAAGAAGGGAAAAGCTCATCTTTTTTAACTAAAGAAGAATAAATAAAAATAGATAGAATTAAAAAAATAAAAGCAGAAATAAAATGACCCCAAACTATTCCCACTAAACCCCAACCAATAAAAGCAAAAAGAACTGGTAATAAACTATGAATAATTTTTTCAAAACTTTCCAAGATAGTCAATTGCTTGATTTTGCGAACAACTTGTAAAACAATTATAAGTAAACTATAAATAATACTTAGAAAAACACCCAATAAAATTATTCTTGCCCACTGACCTATTTGACTACTGTCATAGAGTCGTTCTGTCAAAAAAGGAGCTAAAATGAAACTTAAAACACCTATAATACAAGTAGCTAAAATAGTAATTTTTAGAAAATAAGTTAAAGCATTCTTAATCTCCTGTTTATCTTTTCTGGTATAAGCATCAGCTAAAAGAGTTAAACCGGCATACATTCCTCCCCAATTCATAAAAATCCCAACCAAACCAACAAAAGCAAAAATTAAGCCATAAGTTCCATATAATTCTGGCTTTAATAAACGAGCTAGAATAATGGAGCCTATTGCCCCTAGAAAAATTGATAAAAATTTACCCACTTGCAAAATACCAACATCTTGAACAAATGATATTTTAATAAAATCTTTAAATCTTGAAATCATAATGTTTTATATATTTTAACACAATTTGAGAAAATCTTTTACTAATCATTTCAGGTATCCTATCTTTAGATTCATTATCAACAATAATAATTTTATAATCCAGATAAATTAATTCTTAAATAGATTTAAAATAATCAGTTACGTGATTAATGCCATTCCAAATAAGGATAACAATAGAAACTTTAGAATATTTTTTAATTCATATTAAATAATTTAATTATCTTTAGTTCTAATAGATTCAAAAAATTATTTTTGGCATAGTTAAATTAATTATTTTTTCTTCCTAATATAAACACATAAAATATCTCGAGGATTTACATAAATAGATGTTGATAATAATACTTTTGGAATAAAAAATTTTAATATTTTAGATAAAAAGATACTATAAATCTCCATTCTCTTTATAAAAAATCGTACATCAATATACTTTCCTATGTACTTTTGCTTAATAATACAAAAATCTACATCTTGAATAATTTTTTTAATCGTTCGTTTAGAAAAGAAAAATAAATGTTCAATATCTTTAAAACCCATCCATTTATCTTTCATAATTCTTGCCGGCAAACTATCTATATCAGGAGTGGCTAAAACTAATAAACCACTTTTTTTTAAAAGGCGATAAGCTTTTTGAATATCTTGTTTTGGATCTAAGCTATGTTCAATATAATCCCAAGCAGTAATAATATCGAAGTATTCATCAGGAAAATCGTATTCTAAAAATAATCCTTGATAAATATTTTTTCTTAAATCTTTTCTTACCATACTAACTGCATAATTAGATATATCCACACCATAAACATCCAATCCAGCACGTTTAGCAGATTCTAAAAAAAATCCAGTAGCACATCCTATATCAAGAATTTTACCTTTATTTGGATAAATCTTTAATATATCTTTAATTCTTTTTTCTGATGTCTTAATAATATTAGATTTATCACCTATATAATTCTGATAACCACATACTTGTGAATCATTATTTTTAAAATAAATTTTACTATAAATTGATTTTAACTCTTTTATAGATAATTGAGGATGAATAAAAATCAAATTACAATTCAAACAACGATACAAATTATTATTTTGTTTTCTAATATATATACGATATATATTATTTGAACCACAAATATTACAAATAAGAGAAGAATGATTTTTTAAACAATTTTTATTAATTTTTTTCATAATACAACTTAATAATTAAAAAATGCAATAATAAAAAAATTATATTTATAGCAATTAAAACCCAAACTACAGCTATTAAAGGAGATAAATTTTTAACCAAAACAATCATTAAAATTACTTGAAAAACATTAACTACAATTAAAGTCTTCATTTTATTAACTGTCTGATAAAAAAACTAGTCCAACTCCAAAACCAGAGAAGGCAGCGAAAATAGCTAAATAATAAACTAATTGAATGCTTTTAATATATTCTTTTGTCCATAAAAAAACTAATTAAATAAGAAGATAAAATAATAGAAGTAACTACGCTTAAAAAAATGGAAATAAACTTACCTATTTACAAAATATCAACATCTTGAATAAATGATATTTTAATAAAATCTTTAAATTTTGAAATCATATTTTATATTTAAATTAATTTTTAATTAAATAGATTTTTGATACATAACCATCACTGCTATTATCAAACTTTAATTCCAAATCATTATTACTTAAACACTTCTTCTCTAAATCCTCTGGCCAATATTGATTAACGTAAAGGTAGTGATAATTCAAAATTTTGAATGATTGATTATCGCAATCTTTTTTAATTTTTTGGAAAATCATTGTTTCAGGTATATTTAAATTCTGTTCACGAAATATTTGAAAAGTAGGAGCAAATCGACCAGTTTGTAAAACAAAGTTTCTATTTGGAAAATAACTAATTTTATTATCAAAAGTAAAAAAAATATCTTCTAAGGTTGTATTTTCTTTAACCCATAAATATATTTCTGATTCTAAGTAGCTAGGCTCTACTGGTTGACCCCAAAAAGATTCATTACCATCAGGTCTGTAATATGGTTTGACTGCATGAGCAGTCAAAAAAATCAAACTATCAAAACATATAAAAACAAATAATATTACAAATATAGTTAAAACTAATTTACGATTCATCTTATCACAAATAGCTTGATAAATATTTAACAAAAATAAACTGACTAAAATACCCCACAAAGGAGGAACCAAAAAGAGGACTCTCCTAATCTCCCAACTCCATTCCTTGATATGAATAACAAAAGGGATCACATAGGCAACTAATGAAATTAACCCAATTAACAACAAATACTTATTCTTCTTCTTATAAATATAAATCAAAGCTGGAATAATTAAAATCAATAATCCCCAGTTTAATATAAAATGATAACTAAAAATACTGACTTTTTGACCAAAATCTATAAAAAATGGGCTAATAGAAATAAAGAAGTCATAAGAAACAATTTCTCTTTGTTTTTTGAACATTTCTGTAAAAAGACCTCCTTGAAGCATGACTATTGGCCAAGTCAAGATATTAATAAGTAAAAATGATTTCCATTCTTTATTAAAGATTGAAAAGATCAAAAAACTAAATAACATTATCACAAAGAAAGTTTCAGCACTAAGAGCTAAGATAGTTAATAAAATTGATATTAAAATTGAAAACTTTATCCATTCCTTCTTATTATCCCAAAAATTAACATACAAATACAAAATCAATATTACCACTGGAAAAGCTACGGTTGCCCAACTTAAAATCATAGATTGAGCAGCCGAAGCTGTAATATGTATTTGCCCATGCATCATATCAGCAATAAAAGCAAAGTTACCATTACCCGACAATAAATTAGCTATTCCTTTAAATCCAAAAAAAGAATTTAATCCTCCACCTAAAAGAGCAACTAGGGCTGTTAAATAGGAAAAAAGTTTTTTCTTTGTAAGATAAAAAACAAAAATAAAAGATAAAGCAAAAAATAATCCATAAGCAATAGCTATTTGAATATCATGAATAAACCATAATTTTATATCAGATATTTTATACATAGAAGCTCGCCAAAGCTCTGATGCATAATGATATTTAATTGTTTGATCAGGTAAAAAAGGAGCTTTAACGGGAAAATTACCCTGACTAATAGTTGAAGAAAGAGGCAATTGAGTAAAAGCTACTTCATCTCCATCAATTTCTCTAGCTGCTGAAAAACCAGATAAGATAATAATTAAAGAAAATGTAATTAACAAAGTAAGTCGCCATTTCTTTTCAAAAGACCAAACAGTTTTCTTATTACTTTTCTTAAGGAATTTAATACCTAGCCCAACTATTAACAAAAATATTAATACTAAATAGAAGTTAATTCTCACATCTATAAGGTAAGATGTAATATTAAGGATAAAGATATAAAAGAATATTCCAAAAGATAATGATAAAGGAATTAAAAATTCCCGCCTATTCTCTTTAAGTAAAAGTCTAGTTAATTGCCAACCAAAAAAGAATAGAATTGAAAAATAAACAAAAATTGAAAAAATTGAATAAAACATAAACTTAAGTATTCCTATAAACCTCTATATATTCTAACACAATTTCAGACCAATCGTGCTCTTGAGCCCATTTCCTTCCATTCTGACCAATAGTTTTGGCTAAATCAGAATTAGATAGAATATTTATTATAGCCTTACTTGTTTGACTAATATCATTTTGATTTACCAATAAACCATTATAATTATCCTTAATAGCATCCTCAGCCCCACAACCATAAGTTCCAATAACCGGCTTTCCACAAGCATTAGCCTCTAAATAAACTAAACCAAAACCTTCAAACTTACTACCTTCTACATATATTGGTGTTAATAAAAATAAGTCTGATTGATAATAATGTTTAATTAAATCTCCTTCAAGAACATTTTCTAAAAAAACAACATTTTTTTCTAAAGAATATTTAACAACTATCTTTTTTAATTCTTCGAAATATTCTTTATTCTTTTGATTGCCAATAATATAATATTTCAAATTAGAATATTTTTTAACTACTTCAGCTATAGCAGAAATAGATATATGATACCCCTTTCGAGATACCAAAGCTCCAACGCTAACGATATTTTTTGTATCCGATTCAAAAGAACCATCTATCTGAAACTTATTGTAATCAACTCCATTATTAATAATAGTAAGATTATTTAAATCAGGTATTTTTTTTAAAACCTCGTCTTTAGTAAATTGACTAATACAAATTATTTTTTTCGCTTTTTGATAAACCCGACTGTAGAGACCTCTTAAATACCACCTATTTAAAGCATCAACTGCATAAGTCCCGTGTAGGGTAATTAGAATTGGACGTTGTCGACAGACCAGGTAAGCTATTAGACCATACGGCTCAGCTAAAACATGGACTATATCTGCCCCTTGAATTAACTTTCTAATCTTAAAAAAATTCTTGATAAGAACATATAACTTAATCCAACGATTAATAAATAAAGGTGGTAGAACTTTATACTCTTTAACTGAGGGTAAATCATTTATCTGACTTTGAACTGAAGACAGAACTAAAAAATCTACATTCTCTTTTGAACAATGTTTAATTAAATTAACTGCATAACTTCCCCAACCATCTCTAAGAGACAATTGATTGACTAAAAAACATATTTTCATATCTTTTTTATTAATCGATAAATTGGTCGACTTATTTTATAAAGAAAAGGTGTTGAAATAATAAATCCTTTTATTTGCCTCATTTTTTCTTTAGCTGCCTTTTTCCTATCGTATTGCTTGTAAACATTGTAGGTAAAATTCCGAACTTCTTTTTTTATCTGACTAGAACTTAAATCTGGTAATTCTAAAACAGATTCATCCATATAACAGTCGATATGACCTTTAGTAATTAATCCCTGTTCAATGCACATTTGGCCCAATAAGGTTTCAGGATAAGGATAGAAAGCAGTTACTTGCATAAAATCAGGTTTAATCTTAGCATTGAGGTTAATTGTTTCTTGAATAGTTTCCTTAGTCTCTCCGGGAATACCAATCATATTAAAAGAAAATGTTTTAATTCCCACCTTCTTAGCTAAATTAAATAATTCAACAACCTCTTGATCTGAAATACTTCGCCCCAAAACTTCTTTTCTTAAATCTTGATTACCAGTTTCTAAGCCAACCTTGATCAAATTACAGCCAGCCTTCTTAAAAGCTATTAAAGTCTCTTCATCCACAGCTCCAATTCGAACATTGCATTCAAAACTCATATCAAACTCTTTTGAATATTTATCACAAAACTCCAAAACCCAATCTTTGTTTAAAGAAAAAGTATCATCATCAATTTTAAAATGTTTAAAATTATATTCCTTCTTAAAATCTCTAATCTGTTCAACAGCTCGATCAACGCTCATGAATCTTAAATATTGACCTTGACCAGAGTAAATTTTTTTAAAAACATGATTACAACAATAAGTACAGTTAAAAGGACATCCTCTTGAGAATATAAAGCGTGGAGAGATCTCTCCACCATCAGCTTCCTTAAAATATTTAAAAATTGAATAATCTGGAAAAGGTAATTGATCTAAATCAATTAATAAAGGAGCGATATTGTTTTTTATAACCTGATCTTTCCTTTTAAACCAAAAATTATTAATATCTGTATAATCTTTTTTCTGTTCAATTCGATTAACCAATTCTAAAAGAGAATCTTCAGCTTCACCAACGCAAATTCCATCAAAACTATCTTCTTCAACTGCTTCTTCTGGTCTAATAGTAGAATGAACTCCTCCTAAAAATACTGGAATATCAAATTGGGACTTGATTTTTTTAGCTATCTCAATAGCATAGAAATACTGATGAGAATTCGCCGATAGGCCAATAACCTGTGGCTGATATGATTGAATAAAAGAATTAATTTGATCAATTTCTTTTTTATCCTCTATCTCCAATAAATCAACCTTATGTCCAGCCTTTTTTAAAACAGCCGAAAGAAAAGATATCCCGACTAACCATTTTGCCTACGAACCAATTTTAGGAGCGATAAATAAGATTTTCATTAGAAGCCAACTCCAATAATATACATAAAAGCATCAAAATATTGCTTAAGCTTACTTAAATCCCTTAAACGCTTAAAATGCTTCCAAATATATTTAGGTCTGAAATAAAATTTTTGATAAGCTAAATGAAGCATTTTCTTAATCTCTTCTGCATCCTTATACCCATCTGGGATATAGGTTGGAGTAGTTCGACCTTTATACATTGGCACAATCCGCCCACTTTTAAGAGCATCATCATATAAATCTGTTCCCCATTCAGGATGAGTCGGTAAAAACTGAACATAAGTAAAATCAACATCGCAGGCAAATTCAATCGTTTTTAATGCTTTGGCTGGTGTTTCGCCTGGTAAGGCCAGCATAATAGAACCACGCGAATCAATTTTCAGCTGATTAGACCATTTAATCGCCTGACGAATTTGATCTAAGGTGATTCCTTTTCTAATTCTATCCAAAAGATCTTGATTACCGCTCTCTATCCCATAAAATATATTCCAAAGACCCGACTTAGAGGCTCTTTCCATCATTGATCTATTAATAGTATTAACCCGAGCATAAGCACTCCAGGGAATTTTAATTCCTTCCTTATCTAATAAGTCACAGAACTTATTAACCCAATCTTCGTTAACTAAAAAATTATCATCCCAAAAAGCAACCTCTTTAATTTTCTGTGTTTCGATTAAAAATTTGATTTCCTTAATAACTCGTTCCGGTGAATGTCTTCTGTATTTTTGAGAAGCCCGACCAGCCTCAAAACAAAAAGTACATCTTCCCCAAGGACAACCACGTGAAGTTAAGATATTGGCTACTGGCATTTTCTTGTATTGCAAAGGTAAGGGACGATACAAGCTGTAATCGTATAATTCATGAGCCGGAGGCAGAACCTCATCTAAATTAGCGACTGACTCGGCTAAGGGATTCATTTTAATTGATCCGTCTTCCAAACGAACTCGGGTCCCAAATACTTCTATTGGCAATTCTTTATTATCTTCATAATAATCAACAACTTCTTCAAATATTCTTTCTCCTTCACCTAGGACGATCATATCTAATTTAGGAGCTTCTTTGAAAACTAAGTCCGGAAAACAATTAACATGAGGACCACCTAAAACTATAGGCAAATCATAATGACCTTTTAAAAAATCTATTAAACTATAAGTCTCTTCAGCTGATGCTGTTACAGCTGAAATCCCAATTAAATCTGGCTTGAATTCGTCAACTTCTCGTCTAATATCTTCGTTTTCGTAATTTAAAGGAGAAGAATCGATAATTTTTATCTGATGACCTTTTTTAATCAAGGGCGCCGCTAAATACCCCAAAGCTAAGGGAGGAAAAAATCCAGCTCTTAGTTTTCTTTTTGAGCCATATCCTTTTTCCATTAAATTAAATGGTGGAGTTAATAGCAATATTTTCATTTAATTATCATCTTAACAATATACCTTAGAGGCAGCCAATTATATGGAATTCCTTTAATTTTTTGAATAATATAATCCTGACTAACTAATTTTCTTAATTTATTTAAATCAAAATTATTTAAATGCCATTCATCATCCATTTTCTTGGAAATATTGGGAAATAAAAAATTAAATACCCTTACCTTCTGCAAGAAGTTTTTGATCTGATTAATTAATTCTTCATTGGGTACTGAGATAACGATAATACTTGTCTTTTTTGATATTCCCTTTATTTGAGCTAAAACCCTTTCTGGATTTTGAACATGTTCTAAAACTTCACTACAATAAATCTTATCGAAATTTTTCTCTTTAACTTTTCCTGGTAGGTTTTCGACATTGGCTTTAATTAATTTAACTGGCAAATGATATTTTCTTTGTCTAGATAATTTAAGCATAAAATCAGATATGTCTATCCCCCATAATTCCCGTCCAATTTTAATTTTCTCCATAATATTCCCAGCTCCACAACCAATTTCAATAATCTTATCTTGACTCTCTAGATTTAAATATTTAATGATTTTAGAAGTTCTTTTATTTTCGATAAATTTAATAATAAAATTAGAGCTCTGATGATACTTGTCAGGGTTATACTTCTTAGCCATTTCTTCATTCCAATTTTCAAAATCTTCTTTTATTTTCATAAATATCTTTTAGCCCAATTTTGGAAAATAATTAAATTCCACAAAATTTTCCTATTATCTCTTTTATTCCCTAAATGTTCTTTAATTAATTTATTAACAAAATCGTAATCAAACAAATTAGTTTTAGCAATCTCTTGTTTACTTAAAACTTCCATCATATATTCCTTAAGATCTTTTTTAAGCCAAGAAGTCAAAGGTATACCAAATCCTTTTTTCTTACGATTAATAATGTTCTTAGGTAGCTTATCTCTCATTGATTCTTTTAAAATATATTTTGTTTTAAGGCCTCTTAATTTATAATCCAAAGGAAGAGAATTAATAAAATCAGCTAAATGATGATCTAAAAAAGGAGCTCTTACTTCTAAACTATTATACATACTAGCTCTATCAACCTTAAACAAAATATCATCTTGTAGGTAGTATTTTAGAAACAAAGCGTTTACTTTATCTAAATAACCCTTATCTTGATAATTTCCTAAAAACTCTTCTGTAAAACTAAATAAATTTTCTTGTTTTATTTCAAAATTAAATAACTTATTAATATTATTAGAATAAGCTCCAATATTTAAAAAATCACGATACAAGCCATTAAAACCCAAACTATGACTGTATCTTTTAATTTTATAGGGGAAAGTTAGATTCTTATCAGAAACAGGTAATATTTTTTCTAAAATACCAGAAAGACCTCTGGTTCTTAAGCTAGCCAAACCCAGTAAGCCAACAATTTTTTGAACCTGATGATTAGGATAACCCATTAAAAGCTCATCACCACCATCACCGCCTAAGGCGACTTTGACTTTATCAGCTGTAAATTTTGAAAGTAGATAAGTCGGTAAAATAGAAGGGTCCCCAAAGGGCTCATCAAGTTTTTCGATAATCTCCGGAATGATGTTTAATAAATCTCTTGAGCTAAATCTCTGATGATAGTGATCTGTCTTTAAAAACCTAGCTACTTGCTGAGCATAAGAAGATTCATCAAAACTTGATTGATCAAATCCAATAGAAAAAGTTTTGATATCCTCTTTCTGTTTTTTAGCAAAATAAGCAATAGTTGAAGAATCAATTCCGCCAGACAAAAAGATTCCTACAGGAACATCAGCGACTAGGCGTTTTTCAATAGAACTTTCTAATAACTTACCAAACTCTTCTTTAGCTGATTCAAAACCAATATCTTTATTATCAAGCTTTATTTGATAATATTCACTTATCTTAACCTGATTATTCTTAAAAGTTAAAAATGATCCATTGGCTAATTTGTGAATATTCTTGAAAATAGTTTGGGGTTGAGGGACATAATCAAAAGAAAAATATTGAGTAACTGATTGGGAATCTAATTCTTTTTTTGTTAAAGGATGATTTAAAATAGCCTTAAGCTCAGAAGCGAAAATTAAGGTTTTATTTACTAAGGTCCAATAAAGAGGTTTCTGACCGTAACGATCTCGAACTAAAATAATTTTTTCCTTTTGACCATCCCAAATAGCTAAAGCAAACATTCCATTAAACTTTTTGAAACAATCAACTCCATCTTCTTCATATTGATGGATAATAACTTCACTATCTGTCTGACTCTTGAATTGATGACCCCGAGTAATTAAATTCTCTCTTAACTCTTTAAAATTATAGATTTCTCCATTAAAAGCAATTTGAATCATCCCATCTTCACTGCTCATCGGCTGTCGTCCTTGCTGACTTAAATCAATAATAGAAAGGCGTTGATGACCAAGACCAACTTCGTCCTTAATAAAAAAACCCTCATCATTAGGGCCACGATGTTTCAAGGAACGTGTCATTCTTTTCAGAACATCTTCATTGCCTTGGCCGAGATAACCAGCTATTCCACACATAATTTTTAAAAATTAATCTTTTCTTTAATTGAATAAATCGGCTTATTTTGAGATTCGTAATGGGTTCTTGTTAAAATTTCAGCTAAAAGACCCATTAAAATAAATTGAAGACCAACCAAGATTAAGAAAACGGTCAATAATGGAAGCGGGGTTGTAATGAAATAGATGTCCTTAAAAATCTTAAGATACAATGCCCAGCATCCAGAAATGAGACCAAAAAATGATAACCAATATCCAATCTTTCCAAAAAAATGCATTGGCTTAGTTGAATAATCAATTAAAAATTTAACTGTTAATAAATCAAGAATAACTCGAAATGTTTTAAAAACACTATACTTGGTCTGACCATATTTTCTAGGACGATGATTGACTGGTATTTCGGTAACTTTAGCTCCATGCCAAGCAGTATAGGCCGGCATAAAACGATGCATCTCACCATAAAGACGAATATCTTTAATGACTTCTTTTTTGTAAGCTTTCATAGTACATCCATAATCATGAAGTTTTACTTTAGTAATCAAAGAAATTAAATAGTTAGCAATCCAAGAAGGTATCTTTCTAGTCCATAATTTATCTCGACGATTAACACGCCAACCAGAAACAACATCAAAACCTTGATCAACCTTTTCTAAAAATTCAGGGATATCAGCTGGATTATTCTGTAAATCAGCATCCATGGGAATAATAATATCTCCTTGAGATGCATCTATTCCAGCTGACATAGCTGCTGTTTGACCAAAATTTCTCTTAAAACTAATTGTTTTAAAATTATAATCTTGTTGAGCAATCTCTCTAATGATCTGATTACTATTATCAGTAGAGCCATCATCAATAGCAATTATTTCATATTCAAAAGACAAGTTATTTAAAACCTGTTTAAGTTCTTGATATAAAACTTTAATACTTTCTTCTTCGTTATAAATTGGAATTATGATAGATAATTTCATATTGCTTAGTTAATTTTATATATCTCTATATATGGCCCAGTATAGCGGATATTCTTTAAAAGTTGCAAGGGCTGACGCATTTCGTTAACTAAGTCCGTTAAATCAATGCCTACTTCATTAGGATAAAATCTCTGAATCAATTCTAAGTTGTAGTTTAATTTTGATATTTTTTCTTTAGCTATCTCATTTTCCTGGTTAGTCCACCAATAAGTAATTAGATAATTAAACTGGTTCTGAGATAAAAAGTTTTCTGGCATTTTTTCTGGTCGATAAAGAATAAAATAATTTGGCTGAGGATATTCTTTCTCATCTAAAGTTAATAAATATCTTTCTCGAGCACTTACTGATTTAGGCATAAATTCTGAAAGAAGAATTAAAGATTCTTTATTCTCATTTAGAATTAACCGATTATCAAGTTCGAAGTTAATAATCATTTCTCCACCAGGCAAATTACTTTCTATCCAATTCTTAGCTAGAACATATGTATTCGGCTTTAATAGACTAAGATCCCAGTAAAGTGGTGTGAATAGAAATAACAAACAGAAAATAACAGCTAAACTATTTCTTAGATTTTTAACAAAAATATGTTCTAATAAATAAGAAAAACCATAACCAGCAACAATAGCTAAGAATGGAATGATTGGTAAAATGTAACGAACTTGTCCCCATTTTAAAAACGGACCTATAGCTAAATAATAAAAAATAATAAATATTCCTATAAAGTAAAAAACTTTTCTTTCTTTTAGAAATAAGATAGGTAAAGAAATTAAGAATAAAATAACTAATAAAGGTCCATATTCCCAGAGAACTTCTAGATTACGCGTAAAACTCAAACTCTGAATCAATGAATTAACAATTGATTGAGAAACATACCCTGAAATAAATTCTTTTTTAAAATAATAACCGATGTAGCGATAAAAGGAATTAGGATGTAAAAGATAAATAAAAACAGTTGAAATAAAAACAACTAAATGAGCTAACCAGAATTTCTTATTTTTTAAAAAGATTCCAATAAATCCTTTTCCTTTATTAAGAGAATAATGAACAAAAAGAAAACAAAGATAAATTATTCCACCAATAAGATGAGTACCAAATGACAAAGCAACTAAAAATCCAGAAATCAAATAATGCTTCAAATTATCTTTTTTAAGAGATAACATTATACTTAAATAATAAGTAGCCAAAAGAACTGCTAAAGTTTGGATTATCCAAATTCTACCAAAATGAGACAATTGAACAAGTATTAAATTAGTCGCTGTAAAAAAAGCTGCCCACAAAGAAGCTTTCTCATTATTTTTAAACAAAAGTTTAGAAATTTTATAGACTAAATAAACAGATAAAGAGCCTGCTAAAATAGAAACAAAACGAGCTATAGGCAAAATCATCTTAAAATTAGCGTAATCTAATAAAAACATCTCTTTTAATTCAACTAAACTATGAACTATTCCAAAAAGAAAGAAAATAGCAAAATACAATAAATAAAAAGGTAAATAAATATAAGTCACTGGAGCTAGATAATAATTTTCATCAAAATTAGGCCTTAAACTATGACTATCAATCATTTTAAGAACAGAACTAACAATAGCAGTCTCATCTTCAACTAAATTTAATAACGGATAAGCATATAATACTCCAATACTGTTTAAGACAAAAGCCAATAAAACAACTATAATAATCTTATTTAATTTAATTTTAGATATTATTTTATTCATTAAAGAGTAATAACAATAATGCCAGCTGATACTAATATAATTCCTATAAGCTTAGAGAGAGTAAATGTTTCATCAAGAAGTAAAACTGAAAATATTAACAAGAGAACAAATCCAGCACTCATAGTTATTGGATAGATAAAGCTAAGTTCAAATTTCGAAAGAAGATACACATATAGAGTAAAACTGATTCCATAAAAAAGAAGACCCAAAAGAACATAAGACGAACTAATTATCTCCAACAACTTAGAAAAGGAAACAATATTAATATCTATATCCATCATTCCTTTTCTTAAACTAAATTGAGCAATGACATTAGAGAATAAAGCACAAATAATAATGAAAATTTTAAACATAATTTATAGTATATCTCTTTATTTTTTTAATACATCTAAAACAAATTTAATTCCTAATTTTACTAAATTGATTTTTTCTCTCAATCCTCGAGCAACTCTATAAATTTTCCAAATCCTATTAGGTGAAAGATAAAACTTTTTGTAAGCTCGACTAACTTTTTCTTGAACTTCTTTTTCACCTTGATCTTGCGATATCTTATTCCATAAATCAACTGACTGAAAATCTGCTTTAATTTGGTTGTACAAAGTAGAACCAGGAAAAGGCGTTGCTAAATAGAAGTGAGCAAAGGTTAAAGGGAGGGAACAAGCAAATTTGATCGTTTCTTCCATATCGGCCAAGGTCTCTTCAGGATAACCCATAATAAAGTGGCCATCAACAACTAAACCAGCCTTATCGGCCTCTACAACAGCCCTCCCACTCCTTTCAACTGTCGCTTGACCTCCTTTATTAGCTATCTTCAACATCTTATCTGTCCCGAACTCCAAGCCAAAAGCGATTTGCCAACATCCAGCTTCTTTCATTTTTTTAAATAATTCTAAATCTAACTGATCAACTCGAGAATTACAAACCCAGTCAATCTTTTGATCTAATCCTTCTGATTTTAAAGCATCAAGAAACTCTTCTAAATAATAACGATCAGCACTAATTAACTCTGTCCAGAATAAAAAATCTTTAACACCTAATTCTAGGTTATAATTAATCTCATTAATAATACTTTTAACTGAACGCTTCCTTAACTTTCTACCATAATATGTTTGAGCCGCGCAAAAGTTACAAGAATAAGGACAACCTCGAGAAAATGATATCAAAGAGAAAGGTCTGTCTTTAATTGGTAAATGGTAATTCTTAAAATCAATATCACTCCAATCAGGAAATCCGTAGTCATCTATATTCTCAGAAAAAGGCACTTGAATACTCTCTTTTCCTCTTAATCCAATCCCAGTTACATTTGATAAATCATCTAAAGATTTAACAACATTTTTAATCACTGCCTCAGCTTCAGAGATAAAAACGAAATTCAAACTTTGAGCATTTTTAAGCGACTCTTTTGGCAAAGCCATAACATGAATACCAACTGCTCCTATTTTAATCTGAGGTAATATTTCCTTAACCTTTTTAGCAAACCAATTACAATCATTCTCAAAAGTTGGGGTTGTTACACTCATAATCATTAAATCCGGAGAAAAATCTTTAATTTTCTCGAAGACCTCTTCTTGATTCATTTTAGCCGGTCCAGGATCTAAAACTAAAGTTTCTGAAATATCTCTAATCTGTGTCTTTAAATAAGCTAAAGTTAAAGGTGGAAAAGGTGCTCCCCAAATATCAAATTGTTGACACCGCCCTTCGCGCACCCAAATTTCATCCTTTTGAGAAGGCGGATTAATCAATAATGTTTTCATTAAAATAAATTCTTGATCAAACACCAGACATAACGATGAGCCACTTTCCAAACAACAATACCTGATTCACCAAATTTTCTTTTGTATTCATGAGAAGGAACTTCAGACGTCTTGTATCCTTTTTTTAAAGCTTTCATAATCATTTCTTGTTCGATAGTAAAAATATTCTCGGTCATTCCTATATCTAATCCCGTTTTTCTTCGAATAGCTCTAAAACCATTTTGAGAATCAGTTAAACGAACATCAAATCGATAATTAATAGACAGAGTAATAATATCACTCCCAACAATTCGAATAAATTTACCAATATCTCCATGAAGTTCATCACTTCCTCCACGCATTCTTGAACCAACAACTAGGTCAGATTTGCCTTCTTTAATAGGTTGAATCATAGTGGGAATATCTTTTGGGTCATGAGAACCATCAGCATCAATAAAAACAACAATATCGTGCTTAGCTTCTTTAAGAGCAACTCTTAAGCCATCTCCTTTACCTTGGCCATTATCTAAGACAACACGAGCTCCATATTTCTCAGCTAACTCCCTCGTCTTGTCGGTTGAATGACCATCAACAACTAAAACTTCATCACCAAAAGGTAAACACCCTTTAACGATTTCTTCAATCATTTGTTCTTCATTCCTAGTTGGTATAACGACGCTTGTTTTCATATGATTTTATAAAATAATAAATTGCATAAATAACAAAAATAAAAAGAAAGGGTTGAAGTGGTAAACGCAGGCGAGCCATAGCTGCCCAGCTAGAGGTAATAAAGAAATAGCCAATAATAACCAACATAGCTAAAGCAATTCTTAATAGCTTCTTATTCCTAATCATTAAGACTACACCAATTAAAGCAATTAAATCAATCAAAAGCCAAAAAATGATGCCTATAATCCTAACCCAAAAAGTTGGCATATTCTTTAAAGAAGAAAATAATGTTTGAAAATCTTTTTGGACTAATAAATTTGATATATTAATTGACGAAGAATCACCTAAATCAATATTCCAAAAATTTAGAATATTCGTCCAACCAGAATCAGTAAGCGCAGGCAAGGCCTTAATCAAATGAAACTTCAAAAAAATTAATGGCTGAGCTCTAATGATTGAAGAATTGATTTCTTTCAAAATTGGAATATATTCATCTTTTAAGTAAATATCATTGAAGTTATCTACGCCTGCTTTAGTTACAGCTAAATTATTTATATATTCTTCTGCTTGATCAACAGATAAATTAGTAGATAAAGCTAAGAAATTAGGCACGACATTAAAAAAGTATAATAAATGAGTCTGATTAGAAATAACATAGCTATCAAACTGAATCTTATTCCTAATACACCAGGGAGCAGTTATAGCTAAAAATACAAACAAGAAAACAACTAATATTTTGATGATATTAACTAAAGCAATTTTACGCCAAAGCATTATAAAGGTCATAACAACTATAGCTGGATAAAATAAAAATGCGATTTGCCTGATCCAGGCAGCTAAACCTAAAAAGATAGCTGAAAGTATAATATATTTCCATTTCTGATTCTTCCAAGATAAAGCTAAAAGATAAACAGAGAGCATAAATAGGAAAAGAAAAGGAGTTTCAGACATAACTGTACTAGACCAGAATAAACTAAAAGGTTCGAAAGCCATAAAAATAGCTGAAGCTATTGAAATAGTATTATTAAAAAACAAACGAGCAAATTTATAAACAAAAACAATAAATAAAGAATAAATTATATTTTGCCAAAGAACAACAAAAAGATATTTAGGAATAATCAGCCAAGAAATACCCAAAAGGATAGGATAACCTGGAGCCGGAAAAGAATTTGGTATTAACGGTTCAGTTAAACTATTAGTGAAAACTCCTTCAGTTAAAAAGTTCAAGCCAGCTGGTAAATAAACATCAGCTCCCGCAATAAATCCTTGATCACCTAAAGAGAAAAAAGCAATTAACGAAAAAACAAGACGAGGGATTAAAGCCAAAAGGAATAAGACAACAACTATTTTATTTTTCTTAAACCAATCATTCATTTCCTAAAATAAATCTTAAAATATTCCTGGCTCTTTTTTGCCAACTATACTTTTGGACATCTTCATAGGCCTGCACTGAGATTCTAACAGAAAAATCAGTGTTTTTCAACGCTCGCTCAATCCCTTTAGCTAGCTCTTGTGGATTGTCCGGCTCAACTAAAATCGCATTATTTTCACTTAGAACTTCTCTTAAAGACGGCAAATCTGAAGCAACAACTGGACGCCTAGAAGCCATATATTCGAACATTTTTAAAGGAGAAGTCCAACTTTTTGAAATATCCATCTTTCCTGAATTAGGTATAACTAAAACATCAGCTGATTTTAAATAACAAGGCATTTCTGAATAAGGTCGATGTCCTAAAATTAGAATATTATTTAAATTTTTGTTCTTTTTCCTAAATTTTTCTAAATCCTCTTTTGTTCCACCAACAAAAACAATAAATATATCTTTATCTAAAAATTTAGAAGCATCGGCCAAGACTTGAACTCCCTTCCACTTATATAGATGACTATTAGTTAAAATAATTTTTTTATCTAAAGGTAATCCTAGTTTTTCTCTAGCTTCTTTTTTTGAAATATTTATATTAAATTTTTCTAGATCAACTCCATCTGGAGCAACTAAAATTTTATCTTTTTGAATCCCTTTTTTAATTAAAGTATTTTTTAAGATTTCAGTGATAACAATGATCTTATTAGCTTTTTCAAGAATTCTTTTATGTAAGAAAAAATTCTTTGGAAAAGTATGAATTTCATAAACAAAATTACTTTTGAAAAAACTTAATAAATATAAAGAAAAAGAATCACGAGAATAGATAAGATCCGCTTTTTTAAATAATAGATAAAAACTAGCTAAAAAGTAAAAAGAAAAAGCTTGAATCCAGGATCCCAAGGATCCCATAACTTTTTCCCAAGGTATCAAATCAAGAGAAAAAATCTTTTTAATTTGAAAAGAACGATTAACATCATAATAAATAAAAGGGTCTATACTTTTAAGTAATCTATTAAATCTTTTAGCCACTATTAACTCAACCTCTGCTCTGTTCTTAACAAAGGCCTCACACATTTTCATAATTTGAATACCGTGCGCTTTTTCTGTCGGCATTCGCATATTAGTAATATAAATAATCTTCATCCTAAACGACAACACCTTTTACAAATAGGCGTTAAATTATTCTTTAATAAATCCAATCTTAATTTCTTAAATTTATTATTGTTCCAAATCTGGCTTAGTGGCTGCTCCAGTAAATTTCCTAATTTAGTTTTAATAATCGGACAGAAAATAATATTCCCTTGAGCATCAACTCGGCAAGCAAATAAATCCTTACATCCTACATCTACATTTTCTCTCAAAGACCCATTAAAATAGAATAAGGAGTGTCTATCATAAACTCGTGGTTGAATCATAAAGCTGATACCTTTAATACTTCTTACCTTTTTTAATAATTTTTCTATTTTCTGATGAGAAAAACTATATTGCGTTTCTTCTTTTTCTTCAGTACTAATATCCTCTAAGGGAATACTGAGAGCCCTACTAGACATTAATATTTCTTGAGGAGTAGAAAAGATTTCAAACTGCCAGGAAAAATTTTGAACACCCTGTTTCTTAAAAATATCAACTATTTCTAATAATTGATCTAAATTTTCCTTAAAAAGAACTGTATTAATGCTAACACTAAAATCTTGAGATAACATTTTTAAAGCCTGAGCTGTTCTTTCAAAAGCTGTTTCTGAACCTCTAATCATATTATGTGTCTCAGGTAAACCATCTATAGAAACACCAATACCTCTAACTGTCTTTTTAAGTTTTTTTAATTTCTTAACTCTTTCCTCATTCAATAAAGTGGCGTTAGTAGATAAATGAACTTTTATCTTTCTTCTCTGACATTCTTCTAAAATCTCAAAAATATCAGGATGAACAAAAATTTCTCCACCAATAAAAGAAAGATAATTAACAGATGGGCCTAAATTATCTAAAATCTTACAAAAATCTTTAAAACTATAATCCGTTTTGATCAGCTTTCGGTCTTCTTTCTGAGTACACATTTTGCAATTAAGATTGCATTTAAGAGTCAATTCTATAGTTGCTGTTTTGGGTAGCTCGATATTTCCATCAGAAGCCATTTCTTGCTTATTAAAATGATAACTAACTTGCCTCGCTTTTTGAGCGAATTTCCATAAACCTAATTTCTTTAATGTTTTTTTGATTAATAATCTCATTTTTTAGCAATAACAAAGTAACTTATAGGACAAGGATGTAATTTTTTAATTTTTTTAGGAATTAACTTATCAAGCAATAATGCTTTAGCAAAAGCAAAAAAACGAATGAAATTAAAAATGAAAAAACTATGCCATAAATTAACTCCAGCTGAAAATCTTTCGCCCAAAGGAATAATTTCGAAATTAGAAAAACCACTTCCTTCTAATAACTTTGTCAGGCCTTGAGAGGTCAATCTTCGATAATCATTTGGCTCTGGTGCTTCATTGTTTATCAAAGGAGAATTAAAGAAAAAAATTCCGCCTGGCTTTAAAACTCTACGAATTTCCCTTAATAGATTTTTTGGCTCCTCAATGATATAGATAGCATTAAATAAAAAGATGTTATCAGCATGATTATCTTTAAAAGGAAGATCGTGATTCAAGTTAGCTACTACATCAACACCTTCTTTCTCCTTGTAATCAACCTTAATAACCTTATTCTTATCTAGTCCCCAATAACGATAATAACTTGGATTACTGCCAGCTGCTAAATCAATAGAAATCCCTTTTAGATTCTGACAATGTTTTTGAACTTGCCAGTTAAATAGAATCCGACCTAAACTTTTGCCAGTAAAAACTTCTTTAGTAAAATTGAAAAATTTATTCATATATTTAAATTAAATTTAAATTTTGTTTTAAACTCTTCAAAATTAGTTTTTGAATTAATTGATTGACGAGGTAATTTGAATAAATCTACATTTTCACTCACTAAACCACTCTTAATGGTTAATCCAGCCTTAAAACCAGACTCTTTTAAAATGTCGACCACTTCTTGATTAAAATTTCCTCGAGGATAAGCAAAAAAATTACATTTTTTATTAAGCTTTTCTTGAACAATTCTTTTTGATTCTTCTATTTCTCTTTTAGCTTCCATTGGGTTAATTTGACTTAATTCTGAATGAGTCAAAGTATGTGGTTGAAAATCAATTAAGCCCGATTGATCCATTTCCTGTATTTGCGGCCAATTAAGCATATCTAAAACAATTTTTTGAGAATCACCTATTTTCTGATCAATTAAATCAACTGCTAAAAATATAGTAACTGGGAAATCATATTCTTTAAGAATTGGCCAAACATTAGAATGGTTATTTTGATATCCATCATCAAAAGTTAAAACAACTGTCTTTTTGGGAATAACTTGTTTTTTTTCTATCCATTCAACTAATTGGCTTAAACTAATAATATTAAACTTCTTTCTTTTTAAGTATTCTATCTGTCTAATAAATTCTTTTGATTCAACATTAAAAAACAAATTGTTTTCACCTACAGAATGATACATCAAAATTGTTGCCTTGTTAGAATAAGGTTTTAAAAATAAGAGATAATTAAGACAAAAATAAATAATGTTTTTGATGACTCTTTTTATTCTCATTTATTTAAATTTTAACCAACTAGGAGGCAAATTTTTTAAGATTTCAATATTAGCGAACGGTTTAATCTGTTTAACTTCTACTTCCTTTGCCCATTGAGTCATTTCTTCTATGCCTTGTTCTAAATTAATTTTATCCTGATAATTTAAGATATTTTTTACTCTTTTATGATCTGAATAAGCGTATTTGACTTCACTTCTCTCTAATAAATGGTTAATTCTAGTTTTCTTTCCCATAGCCTTAAATACCAGATCAGCTAATCTATTAACCGTTACCGCTTGATCAGTACCAATGTTAAAAACTTGGTTATATGCTTTTGGTTTAAATATTGATTCAGCTATAACTGATGATATGTCTTTGATGTGAGTAAAAGCTCTTTTTTGTTTACCATCACCAAAAATAGTTATTGGTAAATTTTGCATGATTTGATTTATAAAAATACCTACCACATTACGATACTTGTCGCTAAGATTCTGTCTTGAACCATAAACATTATGAGGACGAAAAATGATATGATTTAAACCAAACATTTCTTGACTAACTCTTAATTCCATTTCAACCGCATATTTAGCAATACCATACGAATCTTCAGGCTCAGGTATCATTTCTTCAATCATTGGAACTTGGCCTGGACCATAAACTGCGATTGATGAAGTAAAAACAAAACATTTAACATTATGATTGACTGAAGCGTTAATAAGATTAACGCTACCAACTAAATTATTTTGATAGTTATAGTGTTTTATAAAATGGCTTAAACCCTCAGCTGCATAGGCCGCTAAATGAAAAACATAATCAAATTTATTCTCTTTAAATAATTTATTGATCAATTTGACATCATTAATGCTCCCCTTAACAAATTTAGCCTTAGGATTAACGTTTCTCTTAAAGCCACCACTTAAATCATCTAAAACAATCACTTCCTGGCCTAATTTGATTAATTCATCGGCTACATAAGAACCAATAAAACCAGCTCCTCCGGTTACTAATACTTTATTTTTCTTTTTCATATTTTTTTAAAATGTTTAATAATTCTAATCCTAAAACGCTAGGACAAAATTTCTTTTTATACAAATCATACCCTTGTCTAGCTAATTTTTCTCTTAATTCTTGATTGTTTTTTAACTCTAAAATTTTGTTGGCCAAACTTTGAGCATTAGCAATCTGACAAAAAGCTAATTCTTGATTATCTCTAAACGCTTCCATCATTGCCAATGTGTTAGCTGTAATAACTGGTTTTCTCATTGCTATGCATTCGTACAATTTATTTGGGATAACTCTCTTAGCTTTAATTGTATCACCAAATATACCTAAACAAATATCTGATTGAGCAATATATTCCGAAACTTCTTCTACTGGGATAAGATCGACTAATTCTATTCTATCTTGAAGATTAAAATACTCTATTTTCTCCTTAATATTTTTATATTCTTGACCATTGCCAATCAAACGAAAAAAGATATTTTCATCTTTTAAAATATTAGCTGCTTCAATAATATACTTAACACCTTGAAGAGGAATATATGTACCGTGGAAGTGAACTATAAATTTATCCCGATCTTTTTCAACTATTCTTGGATAAAAAGTAGCATCGTCAGCCCCAATAAAAATACGATTAAACTTAGATGATTTTATATTAAATGTCTTAATAAAATAATTTATATGTTCGTTAGTATCTAATAAAATCTCGTCAGCTAATTTACAAGACAACCAATCAAAGAACCAATAGTATTTTGCTTTTAAGCTCTTTTTTGGAACCAATTTCCTATCAAGAACCATGGAATCATAAAGTGATAAAAAAGCATCAAAAACTATCTTCTTCCGACAAATTAATTTAGCTAAAGGAACTATCGTCTGGCCGGGAAACCCAACAACTATAATATCAATTTTTTTTCTTAATTTCCAATATTGTTTAATTAAATCAAAGTACTTAGATAACGAATGTTTTTTGCTATTACATTCAATAACCTCAACTCCATTTTTTTTTAAACCAGAAATTAGAATTTTATTTCTAGCATAATCTTTATTGTAGATACCAAAATAGCAAATAACCATATTTATTTATAAAGCTTAATAATTCTACCAATTAAATTATCTAAGTTATGATTTTTAACAACTTGTTCTCTTAAGAACAAGCCTATTCCTTTTAATTGATTACTATTGATTAACTTAAGTATTTTTTGAGATAAATCTTTAGCATCCTTTTCTTTAAAAAGCATCTTGTCTACAAAGGGACCTAAATCAGATGCAAAAGTTTTATTACAAACTAAAACTGGCAAACCAGAAGCCATTGATTCAAGAACTGCTTTATCAGGCGAACCAGTTGGACAAAGATTAATTGATAAATCTGATTCTTGATAATATCTTGGCAATTCTTGATTGGGGATTAAGCCCTTAAATCTAATAACCTTATCTAACCCTTTATTCTTAACCATCCATTTTAGCTTATCAAAATATATTTCCTGTTTCTTTATACCCGGCCCACCAATAATATCAACTTTAATATCTATCTTGTCGCGAATAATTTCGATTGCTTCAATTAAAGTTTCGTAATTTTTAATAGGAGAGATTCTGCCTACAGAAATTACTCTAAAAATATCGTTTTTATTTTTTTGCTCAGCTGGTTTAAATAATTCCGTATCAATACCATGTCCAACAACTACTTTCTTATCTGACTTTAAACCAAATCCTTCCTGGGTTGGAGTAATAATCTTTTCAGCAAAAAAAGCCATTAATTTAACTCGCCAATTAATTGCCTTGTGCGAATACCAAGAAACAATTTTTTTCCTACGAAGTTTAGCCAAAGGACCAATTAAAATTGTATATTCTGGATTTTGATGACAGAAAACACCATCAACTTTTCCAATAAACTTAAAAGCACCTCTATAAAAATTAATGAATTCTCTTAATTTATTCTTACCATTTTCTTTACCTAAAGAAAAAACTTCAACATTATTAGATAATCCTTTAGTATTTCCTTTTTCTAAGCAAATTACCTTTAAAACATCTACTTGCTGCCCCATCTTCTTAACCCAACCATAAGTAAATCCAGCTTGGGCATCGTCCCTATCAACTTTTCTTGTGATCATTAGTAATTTCATTTGATTAAATATATATGATAACCGGATGGTTGTTGTCCGGAAAAAAACTTATCGAAAAATCTAATTAATGGGGTTAAAATTCTTATCTTTCTTAAGGGAGTTAAATTAAAAACTGTTTCTAAATTTCCTCGGACTGGACAAATTTCTATTGAATTAAAATCTCTAAATAAATACTTGATTCCATCCTTTGTATATCGATAATAGTCTTTATAACCACCCTTATGAGCATGATAAGGATATAAAAAAGGAACATAAACAAGACATTTACCACTATCTTTTAAAACTCGGTAAATTTCTTTAGCTGCTTTCCCCGGTTCTTTAACATGCTCTAAAACGGCTTTACAAATAATAGCATCAACTGATTTATCTTCAAGAGGAAGATTACAAACATCACCAATAATATCTGGTTGATAACTTGCTTCGATATCTAAGGTCTTGTAATCACTGTTTTTAAAAAGTTCTTGATATTTATCTAAATCTTTTTGAAAACGAAAACCACCACCAATATCTAAAATCTTCTTTTCTTTGGCAATTTCCTTTATCTTATCATCAAAGAATTTTTCCCACTTAATCATATTAGATCCTTCCAAAAACTAACTATTTTACCAATAATCTTTTCTTGATTGAATCTTTCTTTAACCATTACTTTACCAGCTTGGGCTATTTCCTCAGCTTTATCTGGATTATTAAGTAAATAAAGAACCTTTTTAGCCAAAGCTTCGCTATCACCAATCGGTACTAAAAATCCATTGACTCCATCTTTAATTACTTCCTTGGAACCAGTTGTCTCTGTAGCCACGACAGGAAGCCCAGAGGCCATAGCTTCGACTAAAACCTTACCAAAGCTCTCTGAGCAAGAAGAAGAGACATAAACATCTGAAGCGTGATAATAGTTAATTAAATCTTCTTGTTTAATTTTTTTAACCGAATTTAAGATTAAATTATCATCCCCTTTAATTTTACCTGTTAAAGAGATATTAGCTCCTAATTGCCAAAAAGCAAGTTTTTTGTAGTCCTCATAAACTAATTCAATCGTTTTATACAATGTCTTATAATCCTTAGAAGGATCTTTTCGTCCGACATTAATAATCGTTTTATGATTCTTATTCTTTAATCTTAACTTATTAACTTTTTTCTCATCATATTTTTCAAATTTTTCTACATTAACTGGCGTTGGAATAACTCTAATTTTTTTATTAGGAACACCAACTTTGATTAATTTGTCTTTAATCCCAGAACTGACAACTCGAACTCCATCAGCTCCACTAACAACAAACTTACTTAATAAAAGAAAAAACCAATTAAACCACCAACGTCCTTTTTCAAAAAGCCAATATTTATTATTCCAAAAATCACCATGAAAATGGACTAACAAAGGAATCTTAAATCTTTTTTTAACAAACCAACCTGCTAATCCAGTTAAAAAGGGATCTTGGCAAACAATCAAATCATATTTATCTGGCCAATAAATTCTTTTAGCTATTTCAAAAGCATCAAGAATGTAATTTATCTTATTTTTTGAATTAGTTGGATGAACCTTTAGATTCTGACCAAATTCTTTCTTTTTAAAACCTTTTTTAGTAAAAACAATAATATCCAATTGCCCAGCTTCTTGAGCATATTTTTGATGGCGTTCTAAAACATCGCCGCTATAATCGGCGCCTAATAAAGTCCTATCAATGCTAATCATTAAAATTCTCATGTTTTTGTGACAAACCTTTTAGCTAATTTATAATCCCAAGGAAGCCAGAAACATTTCATTTTCCATCTTAACTGACATAATAATACAAAAAAAAGTTTTAAAAGCTTATTTACTTTAATGGTTGAACCCATAGCACTTTCGATTGAATGAGCTCCAAATCTGACATAGGCCTCTAATGATTCTATAAACCCAGGGTTATCAAGCCAAGGAAATTTACTGATATCTAAATAATTTAATTCATCTTTAACTGTTTCTCCCCACTGATCTAGTGATTCAGGTTCTTGCCAGCCCACGGCTAAGCATTCTTTGTAAAGTTCTGAACCAGGATAAGGTCTAAAAGCCTGAGGCCCTAAAATTTGAACCTGATCGCCTAATTTAACTAACTCATCAATTAATTCTAATGTTTCCATTACTTCACTTCTAGTTTCGCCCGGTAAACCAGCCATAAAGGAATATTGGGGAATAATTCCATACTTTAAACACATCTTAGCTGAATTGATTACATCTTCGGGCATAATGTCTTTCTTAATTTTTTTTAAAATACGAGGACAACCTGATTCTGCACCAAAAGACAGTAGATAGCAACCAGATTCTTTTAACTTTTTAATAAATTCTTCATCAATTATTCCTTCTCTTAAATAATTAGCCCGAACAGTTGTTTCCCAGGGTGTAATTAAATCTTCTTCTATCATTCCATTAATAATCTGTTTAGCTCTTTTAATATCAACAAAAAAGTTTTCATCCCAAAAACGAAGTTTTTTTGCTTTCCCGCCCTGAAAGGGCGAGGTCTCGCCTTTGGCGGAAAAATATTCTTTGTTTTTTATTATCCTTATATCTTCTAGAACTTGCTCAGCTGTTCTTGTCCGCCAATGGTTTTTAAGAATAGCGTTGATACAAAAAGTACAGCGATGAGGACAACCTCGAGAAGTTAAAGAAGGAATTAAATGAAGATTTTCTAAAATTTCTTTAGGCACTAACTCCCAATTAAAAAGAGGCATTTGAGCTGGATCATGTAATTCTCGTGGTTGGTTAATAATAACCTCATCTCCTGATTGATAGGCAATCCCTTTAATATCATTTAGAGATTTACCATTAACAATATCCAACATAGTTAACTCACCTTCGCCATAACAGACCATATCAATCAAAAAATGACTAGCTGTTTGTTTAATAAAGAAACTCGGGTGAGGACCACCCCAAATAACCTGACAATCAGAGTTATTTTCTTTAACTAAACGAGATAATTCTAGGGCCTCTGGAATTTGTGTCGTCATAACTGAAATTCCGACATAATCACAATCTTTAACTTTTTCTTTAACTAAATCTAAATAATTTTTCTGCCTGACCCCGTCAATGATCTCCACCTTAATATTATAAAAATCTAAATATGTAGCAATACTTAATAATCCAACGGAAATAGAGCTATCGTAATTCTCCTTATTAATATTAAAAGCCGGATTGATTAGTAAAACTTTAGACATATTACAAATTCTCAAAAATCATTACTGTTTCTTTAACTAGATCGTCCCAAGAAAATCTTTTTAAATCTTCCTTGGCATTACTAACCAATCGATTAGCTAGTTCTTGATCATCTAGAATTCGACTAATCGCTTTAAACCATTGTCCTTTATCCCGATAATCAACTAATAATCCCGTTTGACCGTTTTTAATTGTCTCTAGATTACCACCAGCTTTAGTGGTGATAACAGGTATCCCCACCTTCATGGCCTCCAAAATAACAAAGGACATTCCTTCATAATTTGTATTTAAAACAAAAACATCAGCCATTTTTAAATAAGCAACAACTAATTGACGGCTAATCCGACCAACAAAAAAAACATTTTCCTCTACATCTAAATCAAGAACTAATTTTTCTAAATTCTTCCTTTCTGGACCCTCGCTAATAATGACGAATTTAATATCTCCATATTTCTCAATAAGTCGAGGCATAATTTTGATCAACATATCAACACCCTTCCAAGGGGTTAAGCGAGCATTAGTTAGAATAACTCGTCCAGAAATATTAAGTTCTTTTTTTAAATCTACTTTCAAATCATCGTTTAAATCTAAAAAATCAACTGAGTTGTAAATTACTTTAATTTTCTCCTCGGCTACCCCAATTTTTTGAGCTAAATCTTTAAGAAAATTACTGACAACAATGACTTTATCAGAATTAAGTAAAATCTTTTTTCTAATTTTTTTACGCTTTTCAATTAAATGAGAGTATTGCTTATCCTGAAAAGTTAAAATATCATCTGTAGTTATTCCCTGACTTAAAGCCGTTTCCCAAGCTGAATCACCAACAAACCTAGTCACCAACTTCTTACCCAAAAATCTTTTGATCAATAGGGCGGTTAAGCCAGCTGTATATAAATCCTGGTTGTAAATAATATCTGATTTTAAAGCCAACCAAAAACCTTTGATTAAATAAAGAAAACTTTTTAAAAAAGAAGGCCATTTATCAGAAATAACTTTAACTGAATAAGGATATTTTTTTGCTTCATTTTTATTACCGAAAGTTAAAACAGTTACCTGATAACCACGTTCAATAAGATCTTTATTAAGCTCCTTTAATAAGGTTGGTGGTCCACCAACTCCTTTTAAGAAAACTCCAGTTAAAATTAGAATTCTATTATTTCTCATAATTTATTGAAAATATTTTCCATCTTTTGAGCAACGCTATCCCAAGTATATTTTTCCCTAACTAGATTTAACCCATTATTGATTAATGTTTCCCTAAGTTCATCATTCCCTAAAATTTCTTTAATCTTTTCGGCAATATCTTGAGGATTATTTACCTCACAAAACAAACCTGTTTTTCTGTCTTCCAAGAAATCAACTATTCCACCCACGGGCGTAGCGATAATTGGCACTCCAGCCGCCATTGCCTCTAGAAAAGAAATGCCTAGACCCTCAGATAAAGAAGCTCGAACAAAAACATCGGCTGAAGAATAGTATTTTGCTAAATCTCTATGATTAATCTCCCCTTCAAAAACAACTTTATCTTCAAGATTTAATTTTTTGGTTAAATTCTTTAACTCTTTTTCTTGTTCTCCACTTCCAATAATTATAATTTTAAATAAAAAATCTAAATATTGTCCGGCTTTAATTAAATCAGCTACGCCATTTTTCTTGACTAGGCGAGAGACAGTTAAGATTTTGAGGTCCGACCTTTGCAAAGGTCGGACCTCAAAATCTGATCTAAATACATCTAAATCAACTCCATTAGGGACAACTTTGATGGGACATTTTGCTCCCATATTTTTAGCCCAATTAGATAAAAAATTGCTAATCGCCTGGATATAGTCAGTTTGCTTAAAAATCTGATAAAACCAGTATTTAAAAATACCAACTTTTTTTAAAATTTCTTCTGGAGGATCACCTTCTTGGAGGGTTAATAGCCATGGTATATGAGGAAATTTTTTCTTAAAACGTAAACCTAAAAACCCACCGAAAGAGGCCATAATAGACCAAACTAGCTTATAATCTCTTTTTTTATTTAAACTTATTGCCTTTTTTAGACCTAGAAAAGGCAAGAGATATTTATCGAAATTAGAACCAAAACCAACCCGGTAAACATTAATATTATTAATTTTCTCTTCTTCTTTTAACTCTTTCTGTATTTTGGCTGTGATCATATCAAACTCAAAACCCTCAATTCGGTCTGTTATTTCCTTAACAGCCACTTCTGCCCCACCTATTAAAGGAAAATAAGCCGTAGAAAAAATTAAAACTTTTGGCACTTGATTATTGGCCATATATGCTTTAATATACTATAAAATGACTAAAAATTCAACTTGCCTCGCCGAAGCAAGGCGTAGGCGGGTTCTATACATAATTACTAAATCTGTCTGGGGCGGGGCTGCTAAGTACGTCTATGACCTCTCAACTAACCTAATGAGTGGGTTTGATGTGGCTATAGCTGCTGGCCTGCCTCGTAGCAAGGCGGGTGGACAGGGTCAATTTTATAAAGAGGTAAAAAAAACCAATATCCCCTATTATCAAATCACCAATTTCCAACGAACTATTAATCCCTTTAAGGATTTGTTCGCTTTTTTTGAGATTTTAAGCCTCCTTTTCCAGCTAAAGCCAGATATCATCCATGTTAATAGTTCTAAAGCCGGTGGTATTGTTGGTTTAGCTGGTTTGATTTATAAAGTATTTTATAATAAAGAAATTAAACTTGTTTTTACCGCTCATGGTTGGGCTTTTAATGAAGATCGTCCTCAATGGCAAATTAGTCTAATTAAATTCTTTAGCAAAGTAACTTCTTTATTTTATGACAAAATAATTTGTGTTTCTGAATATGATCGCCAAATGGCTCTTAAATATAAAATCGCGCCAGAAAGAAAATTAATTACTATTCATAATGGCATAGATATTAAAAATATTAATTTTCTTTCTAAAGAACAAGCTCAAAAAAAATTAATCGGTCGAGAATCTCCTTTACTTATCGGCACAATTGCTGAATGGACTAAGAATAAAGGATTAATTTATTTAATTAAAGCGACTCAGATCCTCGAATTAAAAGAAAAAGAATTTGATGTTATTCTCATCGGTAGCGGAGAAAATCCAGATAAAGAAAAAATGTATGATTATGATAAAAAATATAACTTGGATAATGTCCGCTTAATTGAATTTATGCCTGAGGCAATTAAGTATCTTAAAGGGTTTAATATCTTCATTCTTCCATCTCTTAAAGAAGGATTACCTTATACGATCATTGAAGCCATGGCCGCTCAGCTACCTATTATTGCCACTAATGTTGGTGGTATTCCAGAAATGATAGAGAATAATATTAATGGTATTTTAATAGAACCAAAAAATCCCGATTTAATCGGGGAAAAAATTACTTATCTAATTAACAATCCAGAAAAAGCTCAAGTTATGGCTCAAAAAGCCAGACAAAAAGCAGAACAAAAATTCAGTTTGAATAAGATGATAGAAAAAACAAAAAAGCTATATTAAAATGAAAGTTATTCTTGTTTCCCCTTCATTTAATGTTCATACTGTTGCACCTCCTTTAGGACTAGGCTATATTGCCTCAGTCCTTTTGAATAATGGCCACCAAGTTGAAATACTAGATCCTTCAAAAGAAAAGCTGTCTCTTGATGAGATTACCGAGATTATAATCACTAAAAATCCAGATGTCTTGGGTTTAAGTATCCTTACTCCCAGATATAATACTAGCAAAGAATTAATTGCTAAGGTTAAAGAAAAAGCACCTCAAATTAAAATAATTGTTGGTGGCGCCCATATTTCTGCCTTGCCAGAAATATCAATTCAAGATATCAAAGCCGATTATGCTGCAGTCGGTGAAGGAGAATACACTTTACTTGAACTTCTAGAACATCTTCAAGGAAATAGAAAATTAGAAGATATTCCTGGTTTGATATATTATCAAGATGGAATAATTAAATCTAATCTTCGACGACCTAATATTGAAAACTTAGATTCAATTCCTTTCCCAGCTTGGCATTTAATGGATCCTCGTGAATATCCACCAATGCCCCATCAATTCTTTTTTAAAAAATATCCTGTCGCCCCAATCATGACTACTCGAGGTTGTCCTCATATCTGTAGTTTTTGTGCCGCAGAATCAATTTGGGGTAGGAAATATAGGACTAGAAGCGTTAAAAATATTGTTGATGAAATTGAACTTTTAGTCACTAAGTATGGAGTTAAAGAAATACATATTGAAGATGATAACTTCACTTTAATTAAAAAACATGCCCTAGATGTTTGCAATGAGATAATTAGACGTAAATTAGATATTGTTTGGAAATGCCCTAATGGAGTCCGAGCTGATAGCTTAGACGATGAATTGCTAGCCAAAATGAAAGAATCTGGTTGTTATCAATTAGCTTTTGGGATTGAATCAGGAAATCAAGAAATACTTAACAGTGTTAATAAACATCTAGACCTTAAGATTATACCTGAGGCAGTCAGAAGAGCTAAGGATGCTGGATTAGAGGTTCACGGGTTCTTTATGATTGGTTTCCCAAATGAAACATTTCAAACAGCCATGGATACAATAAGATTTTCTAGGTCTATTGGTCTTGATGTAGCTAATTATGCTACCTTAGCTTATCTACCTGGGTCAGCTCTTTTTAGGGAATACATTAAAAACAAAAAAACCGACTCCATAGATTGGGGAAGTATTAACTATTATACACCCCAAGCTACGGTCGGCCTCACTTCAGATCAACTTAAAAAAATTCAAAGAAAAGCTTTACTTAGATTCTACTTTTCTCCGAAAGTCTTAATCGGTCATCTTTTTAAATTAAAACTTAAACAAATACCCTATTTACCCAAAGCCATGTTTAA
>JAHJUH010000068.1 GCA_018829245.1 Patescibacteria group bacterium
GGCAAGGGCAACTAATAAGACGAAAATTAAGTTTTTAGTCAGAAGAGCCCATAAGACTAAAAGACCGGCAATCCCCCCGGTAACAAGAAACCATGATTTATCTTTTTGGTAATGCTCAAATTCAGGAGCAGACCATTCTATATGATTTTCTGGCATAAGTTGTATTGCCTATTATCTTAATTAAACCAAAAATCCTGAAATTATGCAAACTATATCAAAATATTCTGATTGGTTGTGGATAAGTGTATTTGTTTTTCTATAGGTATCATATTATAATATAAGTAGTAATATAAATAATTCTATGTTTACTTCTCAAGTATTTAAAGCAATTTATTTCCCTGATTATAAAAATATAAACTTAAAATCAAAGAGTTTAATTTTGGCTTTTGGTAAAAAAAGTAAAGATTTATATAATAATATTTTTGATTTAGAAAGTAATGAAATCCGAAATTTGCTTGGTACTGATTCTTATATTGAGCTCGAACAACGTGCTAAACAAGAAGGATTATCCGTAAATACTTATTGTCTTTGGTATTTGCGCAAAAATTTATTTACCAAAGAAAAAAAGATTACTAGTAAAAAAGAGAGAAAAGAAAAACCGATTTCCTATTTTACTAATAATGTGATTAAGGGTGATTGTTTGGAAGTAATGAGAGAGATTCCATCAAAATCAATAGATATGGTTTTATGTGATTTGCCTTATGGTACTACTCAAAATGCTTGGGATAGTCTTATCCCTCTTGATTTACTTTGGATACAATATGAACGTATTATAAAAGATAGGGGTGTTATTGCTTTAACTGGGCAAGGAGTATTTACTGCGAAGTTAATATTGTCTAATCCAAAATTATTTAAATATAAAATTACATGGGTAAAATCAAAACCAACAAATTTTCTCAATGCTAAAAAACAACCGTTACGGAAACATGAGGACATTTGTATTTTTTATAAGAAACAACCTGACTACAATCCTCAAATGACTTATGGTGAACCCTATAATAAGGGGTTTAGAAAAGATCAATTAACAGGGAGTTATGGCGATTTTAAAACTGTTGAAGTAAAAAGTAGCGGTGAAAGATACCCAACGGATGTTGTCTATTTTAAAACCGCTGAAAGTGAGGGAGATGTCTGTCATCCCACACAAAAGCCTATCGAGCTTGGTCGTTATCTTATCCGTACTTTTACAAAAGAAGGAAATATTATATTAGACAATACTTGTGGAAGTGGAAGTTTTCTTATTTCGGCAGTTTTAGAAAAAAGAAAGTTTATTGGAATTGAAAAAAATCAAGAAGTTTATCTTTTTAAAAAACATCGAGTAAATTATATCGATGTTTGCAAACAGCGAATCAAAAAAGCGCAAGAGCAGAATAGAATAGAGAGCAGTAAAGTTAAACTTCTTTAAATCCCACTATATGGTTCTTCTTGTAAGATTTTACGAGCTTGCTTTATCTTGTTATCGGTTAACGCTCCTTTTCTCTTAAGCCAGTTTAATAAGTGAAAATATTGGTTTGAATGTAAAATCGGTTTTACAATTTTATTGAGGCCGGTTTCTTTTTTAATAAAATCGAGATGTTTTTCTAACAAAATACCACGACCAATAAGATCATAAGTAATCCTTAACGCATCAACAGAAGTCAGATTCAAATCTCCTTTATGGTTTTTGTCTTGTTCAACATCTGGATGTTCAATATTCAATAAATCATCTATTTTACATAGACCATTTAGGTTGCGATTATAAAATTCTATTTCTTGACCGCGATATGTAAACCATGTTCGTCCTTGTTCTGTAAGAGAACCGCGTGGTAAATAAACACCTTCTCTCATTACTCTTTCTTTTGAAACCCAACCACAAATATAAAGTGTCCATTTTCTCTGTCGAGCTGTTCCTGGAAGTTCCCGATTGCTTGGAGTTTCAAGATGGGTCATTAGATAAATGTCTGTATTAAGTTTATCGTCGTGAATCTGTCTAGCAAAAAAGTTATGTTTCGCTTCTCTTGTAATACCATCATTACTTTCATATTTTTCCTTGAAAGGTAGTCCACCACCACGACACTTTACATCTAATTTTACGCCAGAGGGTAATAGAATATCATAACCCAAAGGATGGTCTTCGGGATTAATTTCTGGCATTCCTAATTTATTTCTAATAACCATTTCTGCTAAAGCTCCAAATCCTTGTTCTCGTTTACTGCCTCGTTCTGCACCAGTCAGATTTTGATTTATAGTAATATATTCCGCAGTTTTTTGTCTTAATTGAAAACCGAGTTCATCAATAAGTTTAATGATTATTGGATTTGGATGGTGATATTTATACATAATTAGATATTTGACGGGCAACTCGGGTTAAGTACTTTAATAATATTAGTAAAATAGGGCTTTCCAGTGGCCAAAACTAATGAGATTTTTAAGCCTGTGGGTCACGGTTGGCGTTTTTTATTTTTTCAGATACTTCAAGTATTAGTTTCGCATATCTGATAATTTTTTTGTGCTCATCAGAATCTGTTTTTGGAAAATTTCCTCCATATCTAATATCATTAAAGTTTTCTATTTTAATACTTTTATCATTAATTGTTTCTATTACAAAATAATTATAATTATTATACGGTTCTTTTATGATGTCTTTTTTTAATCCTATGTGTTTTAACTCTTTTTCTCCCAAAACTTCAAAAAGGCTAATAAAGTTGTGTCCAATTTTAATTAATTCCTGGTCTAATTCTAGTTTGTTTGACGCATGAGATAATGCTATCACTCTAGATTTTAATATGATCTCAAACCCAAAAGACATTAATATGTAACTTGATCTTAACCATGGCTCATCAACACTGTCAGGATCTAAATGATCTTCCACAAATTTAATAGCTTGTCTCCCTCTTTCTAGATAGGATTCTTTTTGTATTTTTTTTAAAATATCTATTTTCATTATCGTCTAGAATAATGTTTATGGATAGCCTCCGATAAAAAATTGTTGTGGCGGAGAGGGTGGGATTCGAACCCACGGTACATTGCTGTACAGCGGTTTTCAAGACCGCCCGATTAAGCCGCTTTCGTACCTCTCCAGAAATTGTTGTTGGCGGA
>JAHJUH010000069.1 GCA_018829245.1 Patescibacteria group bacterium
ACTTATAATTGGGTAAAAAAAATTGGGCAAAGATTAGAGAAATTATATGTAATTACTTGGCAGAAAAGCGAGCAGAAAAGCGAGCGAGGAGATTTGCCGAAAAATATTGAGATAATTTCTTTATTTGGTAATAAATTTTTAAAGATTTTTATTTTGCAATTTAAATTATTGAAAATTCTACCTAAAGTAAATGGAGTTTTTTGTCATCAGAATCCAGAATATACGATTTTATCTGCGTTTTTGGCAAAACTTTTTCGGAAGAAAATAATTAGTTGGTACGCTCATGGATATATTGGATGGAAATTGCATTTAGTTAACTGGCTGGCTGATAAGATTTTAACTTCTTCAGATAAGGGTTGCCGATTAAAAAATAGGAAAAAGATTGAGGTGATTGGTCAGGGTATAGATATAGATTATTTTAATGGACAGTCAAAAGAGGACAATCAACAGGGTTGTTTTAGGATATTATCTCTTGGCCGAATTTCCCCAGCTAAGGATTATAAAACACTAATCAACGCTATAGAAATTTTAATAAAAGAAAGAAATATAAAAAATATAGAGGTTCAGATTATCGGTGGTCCAGTATTAAAAAAAGAACAAAAATATTTTGATGATTTAAAAAAAATAATTAAAGAGAAAAATTTAGAAAAATATATTGAATTTTTAGGACCAATTTCTCATAATCAAATATTATCTTATTATCAATCCTGTGATTTGTTTATTAATCTAAGTCAGACCGGTAGTATGGATAAGGTGGTTTTAGAGGCCATGGCTTGCAAAAGATTAGTCTTAACTTGTAACGAGGCCTTTATTGATTTTCTTGATGATCAGAGATTTATTTTTGAGAAAAAAAATCCTCAAGATCTGGCTCAAAAGATTATTAATCTAATTAACTTGCCAATAGATGAAAAACAAGTTATTGGTCAACAGTCAAGAAATAAGGTGGTTAAAAATCACAATTTGGATAATTTGGTAAATAAAATTATCCAAATAAATTTAAAATTAGCTAAATTATGAAAATAAAAGATATAAAGATATCATCATCCCTTTTAAAAACCATTTTAATAGAAACATTTCGTGGTAAGTCGCTTTATCGTATTTTGATGAATTATGTTTTGCAGGGAATTGAATTATCAGGCGAGATTTTAGATTTAGGATCTGGTTCTGATAAGGCGAGCTATAATCGTTTTTTGAAAAGAGATGAATTGTCGGTTAAAATAACCTATACAGATTTTTATAAAGAAGGTCCTAATATGCTCAAACTTGATTTGGAAAAACCATTTTCTATTAAAGATAATCAATTTGATATGATAATGTGTTTCAATGTTTTAGAACATATTTATAATTATCAAAATACAGTCAAAGAATCATGGCGAGTTCTTAAGCCGGACGGAGTGTTTGTTGGGAGTACACCTTTTTTAATCAATTTTCATCCAGACCCTAATGATTATTTTCGTTATACTCATCAAGCTATAAGAAAGATATTTGAGGATAGTGGTTTTAAAAATCAACAAATGATTTATTTAGGATTTGGTCCCGGTTCAGCTGCCCTAGCGCAATGGATTTTATTGTTTCCAAGATTAATTAGGCCTTTATTTATTTTTCCAGTTATTATATTTGATTTATTGTTAAATAAATTAACCAAGCACTATAAAATGAGGCATGCCTTGGGCTATGTTTATGTTTTTAAAAAATAAAATAATTTTATGAAAGTAGTTTTAGCTACAGCACCAAGAGCTTTAGGAGAAATTGAGATGGCGGGATTACCTTTTTTAGGTATTGGTTATGTTGCCTCATATTTAGAACAGGCCGGTCATAAAGTTGTTATAGTGGATGCTCATAGTGAAAATTTAAATCACATAGAAACAGTTGAAAAAATTTTATCTTTTTCTCCAGAAGTAGTTGGTTTTACAGCTACGACCCATAATCGTTTAAAAGCCATTAGCGCAATCAAGGAATTAAAGAAAAGAAATTCTTCTTTAATGATTATGGTCGGTGGCCCTCATTTTTCTTTGAGTGATGTTGATACTTTGGAAGTTGTTCCGGAAATTGATTGTGTCGTTAAAAGAGAGGGAGAAGTAACCGCTAAAGAATTATTGGATGCTTGGCCTGATAGAGATAAATTAAAAGATGTTTTAGGAATAACTTATCGGGATGTTAATAGAAGAATAATTTCTAATGAAGATAGGCCTTTTATTCAAAATTTAGCTGAATTGCCATTTCCCGCATGGCATTTGTATGATTTATCTAAATATCAAAAGAAAATACATGGTACAGATTTTCGGACTATTGGTGTAATTAGCGCCCGAGGTTGTCCTAATTTATGTACATTTTGTTGTAACGCAGCTTTTTCTAAATCAATGCTTCGCTTACGTGATCCTAAGAATTTTGTTGATGAATTAGAGTTTTTGAAGGATAAGTATGGTTTTCAAGGTTTTAATTTTTGGGATGATACATTAACCATATCAAAAGATCATGTTAAGAATATTTGTCGAGAAATATTAAATAGGAAGCTCGATATTAAATGGTATGCTCGAGCTCGAGTTAATACAGTTGATGAGGAGGTAATTAAGATAATGAGAAAGGCAGGTTGTACAAGAATTAGTTTTGGAATTGAATCAGGTAGTCCACGGATGTTAAAGGAAATTAAAAAGAACATTACATTAGAACAGGCCAGAAAAGCAGTGCAATTATCATCTAAGACGAGTATGATTGTAAGTTTTAATTTTATTGTTAATTTACCGACAGAAACCATGGAGGATTTAAAGATGAGTGCTGATTTGATTAAGGAATTAAGAAGATACAGGAATACAGAAGCAAGTTATGGTTTTGCTTTAATTTATCCAGGGACAGCTATGGAGATATTTGCTAAAGAACAAGGAATTTTAGATAAGAATTTCTCTTGGAAT
>JAHJUH010000070.1 GCA_018829245.1 Patescibacteria group bacterium
CAAGAAAGAAAAGTTATTAAAAGATATTTAGCTTTAGTTCATGGAAAGGTAAAAGATGAAAAAGGAACTATTACTAAATCAATTAGCTTGTCTAAAAAAGATCATCTTAAAAGAAGCACTCTTTTAGATGAAAAATCAAAACCAGCTTGGACAGAATATCAGGTTAAAAAATATTTTAATAATTACACTCTTTTAGAAGTTGCTCCTAAAACAGGCCGAACCCATCAAATTAGAATTCATTTAGCTTCAATTGGACATCCAATTACTGGAGATAAACAATACAAGTTTAAAAGACAAGTTAATCCAAAAAATCTAAATAGACAATTTCTTCATGCTTCTTACTTGAAATTCAAACTTCCTAATGGTAAGATAGCAGAATTCAAATCAAAGCTTCCTCAAGATTTAGAGAAAGTTTTAGAAAGCATAAAATGAAAAAATTAGATAAATTCAATAAAAAACAATTAAAAAAAGATCTTCCTGATATTAGATCTGGTTATACAGTCCGGGTTCATCAAAAAATAAAAGAAGGCGATAAACAAAGAATCCAAGTCTTTGAAGGTTTAGTTATTGCCAAAAAACATGGCAAGGGTATTAATGCCACTATTACTGTTCGAAGAGTTAGCCAAGGATTCGGAGTAGAAAGAATTTTTCCTATCCATGCGCCATTTATTGAGAAAATAGAAGTGATTAAAAAACATAAAGTACGAAGAGCTAAACTTTATTACATTAGAAAAAAATCAGCTAAAGAATCTAGACTTAAAGAAATTAAAAAACCGAATAAAAAGAAGAAGTAGGGCCCAGGTGGCGGAACTTGGTAGACGCGCTGCCTTGAGGGGGCAGTAACCGCAAGGTTGTGCGGGTTCAAATCCCGCCCTGAGCACAAAATAAAATCGCCAATCTCTTGGCGTTTTTATTATCCCCCTCAAAACATTCATCACATACCCAACCTTACTTCCCTCTGTTCAAGTAGGTTAAAAATAATACTAGCAAAAGCAGCTAAGGCAAAAATCCATTGAATAGCAAAAAACAATGAAATAATAATAATTAAAATAGCCATTATTAATCTGCCTAACTGAAGCGCCATTTCTCTTAAAACAGTAAATTCATCTATATAATGACCTTGATCGGCTGCTATTTCATAAGTCAAAGTATCAAAAGGCGTTCGTAATAAAATATAAGCTGCGCTATGATAAGCTCCAGCAATAAAAATCTGAAAAGCAGTTGAAACAAAGATTTTAATTACCCAGCCTAAAGAATAAAATAATGTTCCCCATTTTAGAACTTTTTTCTTAGAAACCTTCCCATCAATTACTTTTCCCATAACCAACTGTAAAGCAACTGTAAAACCAATAATTAAAGTAGAAATAGCTCCTACTTGAAAATAGTTTCCTTTTAAAACTTGAAAGATAAAAATAGGCCAAACAAGCAGACCAACCATGTTTTCTGCTCCATCAGCCACATAAACCAAAACCATTTTTCTTCTTTCTTTTGAAAAAAATTCCTGCCAGGTTTTTTTTAAACTCCAGCTAAATTTTTCTTCAGTTCTAGGAAGGGTTAAATAAGGAATACCAGATACCAACCAAAGAATAATTGCAATCAAAAAAAGAACATCAAAGCCAAAACGAATGATAATAAAACCAGAGATTATTGGAATAAATACGCCTAATATCATGCGAGTAGCGCTTAACATGCTAACCTGCCTAGCCCGAGTTTCCTTAGTGGTAAATTTAGCAAAATCAACATGATAAGGAAGCCAATGAAATAAGCGAAAAAGAACAAGAGTAATAATAGAAAGAGGAATTAAATAAATTAAATTATCTTGACTTATAAAATAAAAGATTGTATAAAAAAGAGCTGCTAAAATAACACTGACTTGTAAAGCCCTTCTAAAACCAAACTTGTTTAAAAACCCTGCTCCAAAAGCAATGGTTATCCCAAAAAGAAAAAATCCTATTGTATAATACACAACTACCGCTTGAAAATTCTGATCAAAAAGATTATATAAAAAAATTGGGAGAAATAATCCCAAAAGAGCTCCTGAAATTAATGAAATTGTCCGACCAGTGTACAAAGAAACAAAACCGCGAGACAATGGAATATCAAAATATTTTTTTTCTAACGACTTGAACATAAGAAGTTTCCTTATTATACCACAACTATGGATTTTTAAAAAAAAATCTGATAAGATGTATACATATCCTAGGGCAAGTAACTCAGCGGCTAGAGTACTGCGTTTACATCGCAGGAGTCACAGGTTCGAATCCTGTCTTGCCCACGTTTAAAAACATGGGTTCGCCCGGTCATCCAACCGGGTGCCCCGTCGTATGACGGGGCGAGTCCTGTACCGCCCACCAATAAACAAACCCATCTATTATAGATGGGTTTGTTTTAACGTATGCTTTCATAATCCACTTGCGAGTTTATCTTAGAAAGCACTATCTGCCATAATTGATTCTTATGCGCTCTAAAAGCTCCTGCACAAGCTAAAATATAATAATTCCACATTCTTTTAAACCGTTCATCATAATGAGATTTAATTTTATCCCAGTTTTTATTAAAATTCTTATGCCAAGCCATTAAAGTTTTATCATAATGCGTGCCAAAACTATGCCAATCTTCAAGTACAAATACTCCATTAGCTGATTCTGTAATTTTTTCTACTGAAGGAAGCATATAGCTTGGGAAAATATACTTGTTCATCCAAGGTTCTGTTAAAGTCTGTGTTAAATTTCTTCCAATAGTATGTAATAAGAATAGTCCATTATCTTTTAAGCATTGATTAACAACTTTAAAAAATTCTCTGTAATTCTTATAACCAACATGCTCAAACATACCTACTGAAACAACACGATCAAATTTTTCTTTAAGATCTCTATAATCCATTAATCTTATTTCAATATCAAGACCTTGGCAAAATTCCTTAGCCAACCTTGCTTGTTCTTTAGAAACAGTAATGCCTATTACCTTAACTTGGTATTTTTCTGCAGCAAATTTTGCTAAACTTCCCCAACCACAACCTATGTCTAAAAGAGTCATGTTTGGTTTTAACTTTAGCTTTTTGCAAATCAAATCTAATTTGGCTTCTTGTGCTTGATCTAATGTTTTTGCATCTTTCCAATAACCACAACTATAATTCATTCTTCTATCAAGCATGTTCCTATAAAGATCATTCCCTATATCATAATGCCATTCTCCAATCTTGTACGCTTTTGACTTTTTTTGCTGATTTATTATCTTGGCTTTAATAAGATTCCAAGTAAGATGCCTTAGATTCTTAATTTTTTCATCTAGCTTTGCTCTAATAAATCTGTCAATTAATTGATCAAGCGCTTTACATTCCCACCATCCATCCATATATGATTCTCCTAAAGCAAGTGATCCTCCAGTTAAAACCCTTGAATAAAAACCTTGATGATTTATTTGAATATCCCAAGGTCTTTTACCATTAATCTTAACATCTGCCTGATTAAGAAAATCTTGCATTGTTTGTTTCATATTTTTCATTTTCATTCTAATAATTATATTATAATTACTTATATGGTATATAAAAAATTGACCAGAGTCAATAAAAATGTTAATTTAAACAATATAGGGAGAGGTTCGAGAGTGGTTTAATCGGGCGGTTTCGAAAACCGTTGTTGTTTTTGACAACCGTGGGTTCGAATCCCACCCTCTCCGC
>JAHJUH010000071.1 GCA_018829245.1 Patescibacteria group bacterium
ATAATTATGTTCTTTGCTTATCTAGCAGGTTTGATTGCTGTTTCCAAAGGATCAGTTGGTGGATATACAGTCTATATCCATAATTTCAAAGATTCTGACAAATTACTCATTAAGTTTTTCTTAATAGAGTAAAATTAAAAAAGCCGGTTTAAAACCCGGCTTATTTTTCAATTAATTTATAAAATTCTATCCTTTAGCTAAGAAGTTAGGAAAGAAAAACTTTTTAATTTTAATCCAACGGACTGATTTCATATCAAAAGCTTGATAAACAGTTTTAGCTACTTGTTTAGCCCAAGGATTCAATTCTTTGTAGTTTAAATCTAAAACTTGGTTAAGAGTAAGAATACGACATATTCTGCGATTAGGGCTAAAGTGTGATCTTTTTAAAGAAACGCCGTCTGTTAATATGAATTCTTCTTTGTTTTTTAAATGTTTTAAATCATAGCCAGGCCTAAGATATTTTAATTTATTTTTTCTTAATTTGTAAACTCCAGCTTTGACTTGTTTGTGATTTCTTGCCCAGTGTCCAGTTAAATTACGAACAATCATTTGAGCGCCAATTTTTTCCTGTCTCATTAATCTATTTATTTCTTCTATATCTATTTGATAGTCAGTATTAAGAAATTCTAAGACATGGAAAGCTAAAATTGATGGTTCATTGTTTAGTAATTGAACCATATTAAGGGTTGGATAAGAAGCAACTAATCTAGGATTACATTCCACTACATAAAGTTTTTCTGTTTTTTTACTTAAAACAAAGTCCAGTCCAAAAATACCCTGATATCCTTGTTGTTTAAAATACTGCCCTATTTTCTCAACATGTTCATAAGCTTGCTGACAGACTTTTTCAGAAAAGCGAGAACTGGTCCAATCATGGCCGCAAAAAAGACCAGATCCTTTTTCTGGATTATATAATTCAGGAATATCTAAAACTTGATGTTGAAGATTAGTAGAGAGAATTCCATGTTTAGTAACGCATCCAGTAATACTAGGCGAGTATCCTTGAATAAACTTAGCTACGATTACTTCAGTGGGGGAAGTTATTTTCTTTTCATCTAAATCATCCCATTTTTCTTCTAATTTAAGAAGAGTTTCTTCAAAATCTTTTTGATTATGAATAAAGAAAGTTCCTTTTCCACCACCTCTGGTTGGGTGTTGAATAACAAAAGGCAATCCATATTTATTCATTAAGTGTCCATAGTGTAATTTATCAATGGAGGTGATTTTACCAGCTGGAACAGATATTTCAATTTCTTGCAGAATTTTTCTAAACTTAATTTTGTTTTCAAATAGATCTTTACCAAAAGAAGTTGGATTAGCCATTAAGAGCCAGTTGTTTTCCTGACAAGCACGTTCCATTCTTTTAGACGGCTTATATACTAAAAGAGCGGGATTTTCAAATTTATCAAGATATTTTTTAATTTTTTCACTTCTAGTAATTACAGTAGTGGCATTGCGCGGTTCTCGAATATGCTTAGTGCCCATTCCTTTTTCCAAAGAAATAACCCTAATATCTTTTTCAATTAATTTTGTATCTAAACTATATCGCAGAGCAATAATACGATATTTAGAAACAATGCTTTCTAATCCAAGGCGATGAAAAGCATAAGTTCCAACACCGAAAATAGGGGTTTTAATTTGTTGAAATAATTCTTTAAGTGTTTGTAAATTTTTTACTATCATATTTTTTTGATTGCTTATTTTGATCTCATAAAGACATTTTTAGCTGGATCAACTAAAAATCTTTTTAAATCTTTTCGGCCAACAATAATATCATATTTCATTTCAGTGCGATCGGCCATAAAAGCTTCGCTAACAACCAATCGTTTATCTAAGATAAAAGAAAGATTAATAATTTGTCTTTCTTCTTCTCCTAGGGCTCCTCTTACTTTCTTATGGCCAATTACTTCATTAATGCCTAATTTTTTAGCTAAGCTTTCGCAAATAGTTGTCCTATAGGCGCCAGTGTCAATTTTAACTGAAGTTAAATATCTTTCTTTTTGATAGTCAAGGATTTCAATTGGCTCATTAATACCAATAACTTTTCGTCCTGAAATTTCTTCTAATTCTTCTTCAATTTGTCCGCCAAAGAGATTTTGGGCAATTCGTACTCCTTGGCTTATTGTTTTTACTTTAAGCCCTTTAACTCTTCGTAATCTTTCATCAAGAGGGCTTAAATTAGCAATTTGAATAGATAATCCTGGGCGGGCATTAAGTTCAAGAATAACAGGGCCTTTTTCTCTATCAATAGCAATATCTATTCCCAAGAAACCAATTTTAGTTATTTGCTGGGATTGAATAGCTAATCTTAAGGATTCTTTCCAATAAGGAATTTGTATTCCTCTTAATGGCAATCTGGTTCCTGGAACATATTCAATTAAGCGGTCTTTTTGAATAGCAGTGGTAGTAACACCAGTTCCCATATCAATACCAACTCCAATTCCGCCTAAATGAAGATTTGCTTTGCCACCTGATTCTTTGGTCGGCAAGCGCATTTCAGCCATAATTGGCACTGAATTATATACAATTATTCTAATATCAGGAATACCTCTATAACAATAAGGTTTGAAGAGTTTTAATAGTTTAATCCTTTCTTCAAAAAAAGCAACATCAGATAGATTGGTTAATGAAAAAGTTCCTTCTAAAATATTTAAAATGTGATTTTCAAGGTCTTTAATTTCTACTAATTTTTTATCAGCTTTAATCCAAGCATAAGGATATTTTTTTTTGCGGCCAAAAAGAATCATAATACCTTCGCCGCCTAATCCGCGATTCGGCTTTAAGGTAAAGGTTGAAGGCAAGCTTGTCCAATTAAACGTTTTTAATTCTTGAATCCCCTTAATAGTTGAATAGGTTTGCAGAACCGGAAGGCCATTTTTTTCTAAAATTTTTTTAGATAAAAGCTTGTTATCAGCAATACGAATAGCCCCCAAAGAGTTTGAGGGCCGCATATAGGTTAAAATACGGGCATTAATACCTAAAATATCACGTGATTTTTCTAAAAGATCAAACATCTATAGATTTTTAGATTTACGAAAAGGTTTTTTAGATGATTCAATGTTTTTAATAATATCTTTAAAACGAAAGTATTCAGTTAGTCGCAACCCAGTCCATTTTCCTAAAAGGATGTTTATGGCAATACTGCTGAAAATAATTCCAAGAGGATAAGCAAGGGCTAAGTTTTGCAGCCAAAGCCAGCTAGCTATCCAGTAACAGGCAATAGAAAGGGCTAATGTTTCTGTTGTTAAAAATATTGCTCCTCTAGCTCCTCGTTCAATTTGAGCAGCAATAAATTTTTCAACTATGGTGATCATAATGAGGATGGCGAAGATAGAAACAGTAATTAATCCTTCTCGTCCAGAACGAGCCCCTTCTAGAAAAAGAAAAAGCATTGCTAAAGCAACTGCAGTTAAAACAATAGCCATGCGGGGCAGATAAAGAAGGCGGAATTTTTTAACTATTAATCTTGTCATGGTTCCGACAAACAGAATGACTATAAAAAGAGCTAAGCCATATTTTAATCCAGTAGCTAGAAATGCAAATGTGATAATAAGGGGAGTGTAAATACCAAATCCTTTAATACCAATAATTTGACGGGCAAAAGCAATAATCATTGCAATAATAGGTAGCATTAAAAGCAAAACAATTGTTTCTTTGGGTACGCCGTGGTTAATCATGTATTGAGTAAGATAAGACATAAAATTATTTTATAGTATGAGCGCAGCAGATAGCAGTTGCTAAAGCATCAGCTGCGTCATCTGGCTTAGGTATTTCTTTAAGATTTAATAATAATTTAACCATTTCTTGAACTTGTTTTTTATCAGCTCGACCATAACTAGATACAGCTTGTTTAATTTGAAGAGGGGTATATTCTTCTACTTGAATTTTCATTTTGGCAGCTCTGGCTAAAATTACTCCGCGAGCTTGACTTACTTTAATAGCTGTTTTAAGGTTTTTAAAAAAGAAAATATCTTCAACAGCTACAACTTGAGGATTATGCTTGCGAATTAGTTTGGCTAATTGTTCATCTATTTCCTTAAGTCGTTCTGCTGTAGTTAGATCAGTACTAGTTTTAATACATCCATAATCAATTAATTCTAACTTATTTTGTTTTTTAATAAGTCCGAATCCAACCACAGCGGTTCCAGGATCAATTCCTAAAATTATCATATTTTTAAATTAGAATAAATTTCCTGCACATCATCATTTTCATCTAAAGCTTCAAAGAGTTTTTCTAGTTGTTTTTTAGTTTTTTCATCAGTTATTTCTAAAGGATATTTAGGAATCCAATCTTCATTTTTTTTATCAAAAAGATATTGAACACTGCCAGGCTCAGCTAATTTGCCATTAAATTTATTTAAGATGCTTTTAATTTCAGCTACAGTTCTGTTTTTGTTATCTGTAATTCCTTTAATAATTAAAGCTATGCCAGATGAGCCATATGCTTCGTATAATACTTCTTCTATATTTACTCCTTCTGATTGGCCAGATCCTCGTTTAATTGCCCGTTCAATATTATCTTTGGGCATATTAATTTTTTTAGCTTTTTCAATCGCCATTCGTAGTTTGGGATTCATTTCTGGATCGCTACTTTTTCCTTTAGCAGATATACTAATTAAACGAGATATTTTATCAAAAGTTTTACCCCGTTTTGTATCTGTAATTTTTTTACCATGTTTAATTTTACTCCATTTATTATGTCCAGACATAAAAAAACCCCTCTATATAATATATAATACTATTGATTAATAGAGGGTGTCAATGGA
>JAHJUH010000010.1 GCA_018829245.1 Patescibacteria group bacterium
CCGCATGAATAAAAACTAAATCACTATGACTAATTTTTTAATCAATAATCAAATCATATTCCTCTTTATAGCCACCATAGCTATTTTAATCATTTGGAATATTATTCTTTCATATAAGCTATTGCAAATCAGAAAAAAACTTAAAACTTTTTTTAATGGTAAAAAAGCTTCTGATCTAGAAGGAGTTCTTTTTGAAGAAATCAGAAGATTAAAAAAAGCAGAAGATAGTATTAAAAAATTATTAGAATTTTCAAAAGAATTAGAAAAAATAACTAAAAAAAGCATTCAAAAAGTTAGCGTTATTAGATTTAATCCCTTTAAAGAAACTGGTGGTGATCAAAGCTTTGTGATTGCTCTTCTTGATTATCAAGATAATGGACTTGTTATTTCCAGCCTATACACTCGTGAAGGAACTAGAATTTACAGCAAGCCAATTGAAAACGGCAAATCAAAATATCCTTTATCTAAAGAAGAATTAGAAGCTCTAAAAAAGGCAGGAGTTAAAACTAAAAAATAATCTTATATACAATTAAATATATAACAAAAACCGGCTATCATAAGCCGGTTAAATTATTTCACATATCAGGTTTTACAAAGTGAGAGGCGTAACTGAACATTTAGGTAGGGTTTTGTAAAAACCGAAGAGTAATTTTGGCGGCGAATTTTAATATCTATAAAAATTTTTGTATTTAATATTTTTAGCTTTAAAGAAAGGTTTAGAAAAATTTTTAGCTTTATTCACATCAAAAGTTTTACAACTAAAAATATCGATAAATGCCCGTAAACCAAATTCATCCAAATGTATTGTTATAGATGATGTTTCAATAAATTGCATTAGCGAATATCCTCTCAAATTCCCTTTGCCAAATCTTTTAATTATTGGTTTCCCAAAAGGAACCATATTAATTTCCTTACAAAGTTTAATGCAAAATTCTTCTAACTTTTTTGGATCAGTTAAAAGAGAATATTCGCATCCGTATAAATTTATTGACATTAACTGTCCCCAAACTTTCTTTTTCATATTATTAATTTAGTTTACATTAATAAAACTTTTGATATTGAATATTGAAAATAAATTTCGCCTAACTCGTTTATATACAAATCACTTTACATACAAACCACTATTCATATATTACCTAAAATATAATTAAATAACAATACTTTTATTTGACGAAAAGAGCAAAAAATGTTAATTTAAGCCATATAATGATCAAGGAAAAAGAAAAAGAAAATAAGCTGCAAACAAGACCACCTGTTGTGGTCATTTTAGGCCATGTTGACCATGGAAAATGCGTAGCTCCCTCAAGTTTAATCCCACTAGCAAATGGGGAAATTCTTAGTGCTCAGAAAATCTGGGAAAAATATAAAGCTAAGGGAAAAACAAAAAAATATAAAGATGAAGGATATATAACTAAAATAGAAAATGGACCTAAAGTTTTTAGTTTCAATAAAAGAAAAATAGAACAAAAAAAAATATCTCATCTTTGGAAACTTAAGGCTCCAAAACAGATGATCAAAATAAAATTAAGATCTGGAGATACTATTGAAGTTACTCCTGAACATCCTTTCTATGTACTCGATAATCAAGGAAATATAAAGCAAAAAACAGCTCATTTGATTAAAGAAAAAGATTTTATTGTAATTCCTCAAACTCTTCCTGTTTTCCAAAACAAGATTAACGAAACTAAAAAACTTATCGTTAAAAAACTAGCAAAAATTGATAATCTCGTTGTTTTCGTTAATGAGAAAAATGAAAAAGCTAAAAAATTTCTAACAAAGCTTAAAAAAGAGAATAAGCAAGGACTTTACAGAAAAGGAATTTTTTCAACTAATCCTGGGCAAGTTCTAAAACACAAAAGATTTCGTGCAAAAGATTTTATAAAATTAATTAACTATTTCAAATTCACACCCTTAGAAGGATATCAAATGATAGCAAGCCTTAAAAATGCCAGTGAAAAGCAACGAGCAGGCAAAACAAGCGAAAAAATTACTCTACCAAAATCAATCAATGACTTTTATAAATTAGGATATATTTCAGGATGTCTAGCTGGAGACGGAGAATTAACAGGAGTTATCCTGCATAATCAAGACAAAGAAATTATATCTGTTTACTGTCAATATCTAAAAGATGTTTTTGGCTTAAAAACAAAAATTATAAAAAATGACTCTTGTTTTATGGTCCAAACTAATGGTCGAATCACCTTAAGAAGATTTCTAATAGATATTATGGACTTTCCTAAATCAAATAAATCCTTAAATATCAATATCCCTCTTTTGATATTATCCTTAAAGCCAGCTTTAAAAGGATTTATAGAAGGTGTATTTGACACAGATGGATATATTTCAGACGTCAATCGTAACTACATAGCAGAAATAACGAGTAAAAGCAAAGGATTAATAAAATCATTATCAATTGCCTTGCTTAATTTTGGAATCCATTCAACAATTTTTCAAAAAAGAAAATATCATTATCTAAAGATAGGAAGTATCCCCTATCTTAAAAGATTTCACAAATCCTTTTCACTACGACACAAAGGAAAAAGAAAAAAACTAAAGAAAATTCATCAAAAGACCTCAACGAGCAGAATATTTGATTTAACCCCGCTTTCGGGCAATCTTCTAAAATCATTTTATTTAAATGAAAATTTATTCCCCTACTTTTCTAAATATCGCTGTAATAAATACCTATCCCGTCTATTCATTCAACGACTAATTAAATTTAAAAATAAAGTAAATTTACCCAATCCCTTTTTAAGCCCGGATATAAAACACTTAATCAACCCTGGAGAAATTAGTTGTACACAAGTAAAACAGAAAAAAATATTAAAAAGTAGGTATAAATTTGTTTATGACTTTACTATTCCTGAAAATCACAATTTCATTGCTGAAAGAATAATAGTTCATAATAGTTCTATTTTAGAAGCTATTAAAGATCTTAAAATTACTGAAAAAGAATCTGGAGGCATTACCCAACACATTGGCGCTTATCAAGTAGAACATCAAAATAAGAAAATTACATTTATTGACACGCCTGGACATGAAGTTTTTTCAGCTATGCGCTCTAGAGGCGCTAAGGTAGCTGATATTGCTATTTTAGTTATTGCTGCCGAAGAAGGCGTTAAGCCACAAACTAAAGAAGCCATTACTCATATTAAAAAAATAGGTCTTCCTTTAATTGTTGCTTTGAATAAAATTGATAAAAAAGAAGCTCAACCAGAAAAAGTTAAAAGAGAATTATCAGAAAATGATATTTTAGTTGAATCATTAGGCGGTAAAATTCCTTGTATTAATCTTTCAGCTAAAAATGGCCAAGGCATAGACCAGTTTTTAGAAATGATTCTTTTAGTGGCTGAAATGGAAGAATTAAAAGATGAACCAGATGAAATAGCTTCTGGATTAGTTATTGAATCATATCAAGATAATCGTCGCGGAGCCACAGCTACTCTTTTAGTTAAAAAAGGAATTTTAAAAAACAAAGATATTATTGGCACTGATTCAGCTATGGGAAAAATCAAAACAATGGAAGATTTTCAATTTCAACATATAGAAAAAGCGCCTGCTTCAATGCCAGTTATTATCACTGGTTTTAATAAAGTTCCCCAAGTAGGAGAAAAATTCTCTGTATTTAAAAACTTTGACGAAGCTCAAATTAGAATTGACAAAAAAACAGCTAAAAGAAATATGCTGCCTGGCGGAGAAAAAGAGGTTTTTGTTTTTGACCCAGACAAAAAAGTCCTTAATATTATTCTTAAAGCTGATGTTCATGGCTCTTTAGAAGCTATTAAAGAATCTCTTAAAAGCATTCCTTCTGATGAAGTAATTATTAGAATCTTAAAATCTGAAGTTGGAGAAATTAATGAATCAAATATTAAATTAGCTGAATCAGCTAAAGCAAAAGTAATTGGATTTAGAATTAAAATTAATTCATCTGTTAAACAATTAGCTCAACAAAAGAAAATAAGGGTTTCTATTTTCGAAATAATTTATGAGCTTATTCAAGAAATCAGACAATTAGCTTCTAATCTTTTAGATCCGGAAATAACTAGAAATGATTTAGGCAAAGCTAAAATCCTAGCTGTATTCCGAACTGAAAAAGACAGACAGATTATTGGAGGCAAAGTAACAAGCGGACAGATTAAAAAAGGAACTTTAATTGATGTTATCCGAAATGGAGAAAAAGCAGGCCAAGGAAAACTAATGCGACTTCAACGCGATAAAAAAGAAGCTGATGAGGTAAATAAAGGACAAGAATGCGGTCTTCTTTTTCAAGGAACAATTTCTATTGAAAAAGGAGATATCTTAGAATTTTACGAAGAAGAAAGAAAAAAGAGGGAGATATAAATAAAATAGATGTCTGATAGAATAAAAAGAATCAATCAACTTCTTAAACAAGAAGTTAGTCAATTACTTTTAAAAGAAGTTGATTTTACAGATGTTTTAGTTACAATTACCAGAGTAAAAACATCTTCTGATTTAAAATACGCTAAAATCAATATTAGTGTTTTGCCAACAGAAAAAAGCGATTTAGCTCTAAAAATAATTGAAAGAAATATTTTTAATATTCAACAAGAACTTAATAAAAGACTGCATCTAAGGTTTGTTCCTAAAATCAGATTTGAAATTGATCAATTAGAAGTAAAAGCTCAAAAAATTGAAGAAATTTTAAGTAAAATAGATAAATCTTGACCCTGTAGTGAAATTTCGACTTAATAATCTATGATTTTTAAAAAAAATCATGTCGAAATTCTACTACAGGGTTGAAATTATTAAAAAATGTGGTAGAATAAGAAAATAAGGCCTTGTGGCGGAGTGGTTATACGCGGCGGTCTGCAAAACCGCTTACACCGGTTCAATTCCGGTCAAGGCCTCTTTATAAATTTATGCCGGAGTGATGGAATTGCCAGACATGCACGACTTAAAATCGTGTGGGCTTAGCCCGTGCGGGTTGGAATCCCGCCTCCGGCACAAACTAAAAAAGACCCGATTAACGGGTCTTTTTTACGCTCCAAGTACTTCTATTTTAATCTGCTTGATTCCAAATTGTTTGGCCTGGTCACGAGAAGCAAACCAAATATCTATTTTATGATCGTTTTTACGAGCCATTCTATCCTCAACTACAAAAATCTTATCTCCGTATAATTGAGGAAAACGAACTCGCGTACCAAATCTCAAGAAGTTACAAGCAATAACACCATCTCGAACTCTGGTTCCTGAAGCAGTAATAAATGGCGTTGAGTCAGTTTGATCAATCGTGCTTGAATAAGCAGTTGTCAAAACCCAAGAACTATATCTTACTACTGGAATATCAGGAATAGATGATTGGATTAAAGCTTGACCATGAA
>JAHJUH010000011.1 GCA_018829245.1 Patescibacteria group bacterium
AAAGTTTTCAGCAAGGTGTTTTTATTTCTTTTCATTTTCTTTCTTTTTAGCTTCTTTTTTAAGTAATTTTATTTGATTCCAGTATTCTTGTTGTTTGCCGTAAATTAATACTTTGAGATGTTTTAGAGATATTTGATAATTTATTCGTTCATTAACTGAAGTTGCGCCTTCTATTGTTTTCATAAATACTGTTAAATAAGTGTCTGTTTTATTTTCAAAATCAATTGGATTTGGATGTTTTTTAAAAAGTAATTCAATATCTTTTTGGATAACGTCATGTTTTGAAGAAGGATCTTTAAGAACGATTTTAGCAATAATAGTTTTTATTCGTTCATCTGTTTCAATCTTTTTATATATTCCAGGTAATTGATTTTTATCTTCAGCAGGCGGTTTTATAGTTTCAATAATCTTTTTAAAGTGTTTATCGTTTATTTCATTTTCAGCTACTCGTTTTAAAAATTCTTCTCTTTCTTTTTCTGTTACTTCTGGCGGTTTTGGGGCTTTAGAAATCGTAATTAATCTTTTATGGGCATTATCAATATTAGAAATTCTAAAAGATTCAATAATTTTATTTTGTTGATCTGAATTTTTTTCTATTTCTAATCGAATAGCTCTTATTTTTTCACTTTCTTGTTCTCTTTGATAATCTGTTTTTGTTTGACCTGGAGCTTCAAATTTTTTTTCAATCATTTTATTTATTAAAATTATTTAGTTTTTCCCCATAGCTTTGATGCATTTAGTACATGCTTTGACTCTTTTGCCATTAGGAAGATATACCCATTGTAAATTGGGGTATTTTCTTTTTTTGCCAGTTGGGTTATACTGACCACGAAGCTTTTTTCGTATAGTTGCAACCATTGATTTTTTGTTGCAGATTGTACATCGTCTAGACATAATAAGTTATTCTATCATTTAAATTATATTTTTTCAACCCCGTAGTAGAATTTCGACATGATTTTTTTTAAAAATCATAGATTATTAAGTCGAAATTTCACTACAGGGTCAAGCATATGGACTCTTTTATAATCCTAATCTTTCAATTAGCAATTCTATTAATGTCAGTAGTTGTTCATGAATTTGCTCATGGATGGATGGCTTTTTATTTAGGCGATCCAACAGCTAAGCATTATGGCCGTTTAACTTTGAATCCTATTAAGCATTTGGATTTTTTTGGATCTTTAGTTGTTCCTTTTATGGTATTTGTTGTTTCTGGCGGCCAGGCAATTTTTGGTTGGGCAAAGCCAGTTCCTTTTAATCCGCGCAATCTTCGTGATCAAAGATATGGTGAAGCTAAGGTAGCAGCAGCTGGTCCCTTAGCTAATATTTTGGTTGCTTTAGTGTTTGGCTTGTTTATACGTTTTATGCCTGAACAGTTTTTAGTTTCAACTAATTTAATTCAAATCTTTGGATTAATTGTTTTTTTGAATATTCTTTTGGCTGTTTTTAATTTAATACCTATTCCTCCGCTTGATGGTTCTAAAATTCTTTTTGCTTTTTTACCTCGTTCTTTAGATAATATTAGAGTGTTTTTAGAAAAATATGGAACTTTTCTTTTGCTTTTTTTTATTTTCTTTGCTTTTCAATGGATTTTACCTTTAGTTTTCTTGATTTTTAAATTGATAGTTGGATAAGCTTTATTTTAATATAAGGAAAACAAAAACCCTCTGAAAATTCAGGGGGTTTCTGTTCTCAGGCAGAGAGTCCGTTGTTATTTTCTTTCTTCAAGCTTTATTGTTATTATACCAATCTTATTTTCTCTTAATATTTTTATCTTAATTACATCTCCTGGCTTATGTTTATGAATAAGCTCTTGAAGTGGATTTTTTTCAGTAATTTTTGTTTTTCCAAATTCTAAAATAATATCTTGTTCCATTATACCAGCTTTATCTGCTGGGCTGTTAGGAATTACAGATGAATCACTAATACCTGGTTCAGGAATAACTAAAGCGCCATAATCAACTGGCAAACGAAGTCCAAATTTTTCAGCAAAACTTTCTTGAACCATTTTGTTTATCATGATATATCGGACGCCTAGAAATGGTTGGATTATCCGGCCATGTTTTTTAAGGTCAGCTAGATCTTTTTTAGCATTATCAACTGGAATAGCAAAACCAATATTTTGAGCGCCCATTACTGTAGCTACGTTAATAGCAATAACTTTGCCATCCATATCTACTAAAGGCCCTCCTGAATTGCCTGGATTAATAGCTGCATCAGTTTGAATTAATCCTCTTAAAGAAGCTGATTGGCCAGAAATGCCATCACGAGCAGTAATAAAACGGCTTAAGCCAGAAACAACTCCAGTAGAAACAGTATTTTTAAAAGCGCCTAAAGCATTGCCAATAGCTATAACATCTTGTCCTAATTCAACTTTATCAGAATCGCCTAATTCTAAAACAGGAAATTTTTGCTTTTTAGCGTTTTTGACTTTAATAATAGCTACATCATTAATTGAATCTCGAGCCAGGACTTCTACTTCGTATTTTTTTTCATCAGTAGTTATTATGGTATAATCTACATCAGGTAAAATAACAACATGGCGATTAGTGATAATAATACCGTCTGGAGAAACAAAAAAACCACTCCCGCCACCAAGTTTAACTTTTTGTTTTCCTTCTTGGCGATATTGAGTGATAGGCGGACCATAAGGCCCTAAAAGTTCATCAAATGGTTGATATGTATACCTTTTGATTTTAGGCAAATCCTTGCTGATAATAATACTAACTACAGCTGGACTTATTTTTTTAACGACTTGAACAGTAGGTGATTTTATTTTAGCCATA
>JAHJUH010000072.1 GCA_018829245.1 Patescibacteria group bacterium
ATTTAAGTAAATAAAAAAAATTTAAAATAGATGTGGATAAACATTAAAATAGTGTTTGGAGGAAACATTAAATTATTGTATAATTATATAATAACTATAAACAAATGAAACTACGAAAACTTTCTAAAAAGCTAAATATTCTTGTGGTGATTTTTGTATTACTAATTGGTATTTCTATTGGTGTTTATTTAGTATTGGAAAGCAGAACTGGCGATGCTTCAATTAATGAACAACTCTCCCAAATTTTTAAAAAAAACACAGAACCAATAACTGGCTGCCAGCCAAATCCTAATGATAAAAACAAAGATAGTGACAATGATGGATTAATGGATTGGCAAGAAACAATTTGGAGAACAGATCCTTGTAAACCAGATAGTGATAGCGATGGCTATCTTGATGGCGAAGAAGTAACTTCTGGTTATAATCCAATAAAGCCAGCTCCTAACGATGAATTACCTGGTCAAGACCAAACCAATCCTCGTGCTTTGCCTAATAACATTACCCAAGCGCTAGCTCAAGAATTAAGCAGACAAATAATTGAAGGAAAAATGGGATTAATATCAGACGCTTCAAGTCCGCTTGCTATTAACGCGTCTAATCGTGTAGTTAATGCAGCTATTCAAGAAGTAATGAACAAAGCTATCCAAGAATTTTCTCTGCCTAATATTCCTGATGAAGAAATAACTATTTCTTCTGATAATAGCATAATTGCCATTGAAAATTATGCCAAAAGAGTTGTTAATGTAATTGATTATTGGGCTAAAACGACTTCTATTGATCAGAATAAATTATATGAAACAGAAAATGAAATATTTTATTATGCTATTCAAAATAATGATTTCACTGAATTTTATAAATATATTAAATTCTATAAAGAGTTATCCAAAAACATAAAACAAATTCCAGTGCCTTCTGATTTAAAAGAAATTCATAAAGAACAAATTGGTATTTTTACAATTCTAGCTAATATTTATCAAGCAATTAAAAATATAGAAAATGACCCACTTAAAGCAAGTTTAGCTTTAGAACAATACGAAAACACAATAGAATTAACTACACAAATGCTGATTAAATTATCTGATTACATAGATAATAATTATTAAATAATAAATGTTCAATCTATTTTATAAAAAACATACTGCTCAAAAAACATTATCTGCTGTTTTAATAATGCTTATAGTTTTTTCTGCTAGTGGCTGGATTTTACTTTATCCAAAACCAGTTCAAGCTTTAGTTCCTGATACTATTGGAGGGCCATTAGCAGCAATCCGATTAGCTTGGGATAAAACTGCAGATACTAGACAATTTATTATTGAAAAATATCATGCCGCGGGAACTTGGATTACTACCGAGCTTGGCTTATCAAAAAAAGCTACAGATATGCTTACTCAAGCTAAAAATATAGCTAGTGAATTAGCTATGCGTCAAGTTCTAGCTATGCTGACTAATCAAATTATTACATTTATTCAAGGAGGAGGCGAACCGCAATTTGTTAGTGACTGGCAAGGATTTTTATTAGATGCGGCTGATAAAGCAGGTGGCTTGTTTGTTGATAAATATTTAGGAGCTGGTTATCTTTGCGAACCTTTTGATATAGATATTAAAGTTGCTCTTTTGGATATACCTACTTTTGAAGAAAGAGTTGATTGTACTATTTCAGATATGGTTGATAATATTGATGATTTTTATAATGATTTTTCAAAAGGCGGCTGGAAAGGATGGATTGAATTAACCAAACCGCAAAATCATTTCTACGGCGCTTATTTAATAGCTCAAAAGGAAAAAATTAAAAAAGCAGATGAAGCCAGAGAAGCCGCTCTTAATGATGCTGAAGCTGGTGGAGGATTTTTATCTATTAAAGCTTGTATTAAGGGGCATGTTGAAGATTATGACGGCAATATATTCAACGAATGCGACAACAAAGAAAGCTGTAAAAATATAGAAGAATCAGATTTAGGCGAAGATTTCTTTGTCTGCGACCAAAAAACAGTAATCACTCCTGGCACGGTTTTATCTGACATAACTAGTAAAGCTGTTAATCAACCAATAAAAATGTTAGAAGATTCAATATCTGGAATGGCTAGTGAAATGGGTATACTTGGTCCATATATTATTGCTATTGGCTCTGCCTTAACTAATCAAGTCATTAAAGAAGGTTTGGCTTATGTTAAAACTATTGGACCAACTCTAGAAAATCCAAATATTCCAACACCGCCTGGCATTCCAACTCCAGACGTTGATCAAACCCCAGCTCTAGTCACTCAAGATCAAGGACAAGCAACTGCCTTGCTTGAACAGCAAAAACTTCTTAAAGAAAACTTAGAAACCCAACTCTTATCTCAACAACAATCTAACCTAAGTACTATGCAAAGCATAGCAACTACTCAAAGCAGTATTTTAACAACTTTAAAAAATCTTTTTATAGCTGGTTGTTCAATATCTTCTTGGGCTAGTTCTCAAGTTAACAATAGTATAATCCAAATCACTGCCTCAGGAATTGGTATTATTTCTATAAAACAAATAATTACACCTGGATTTGGTGATGAAGGCAATATTATTACTTACGAAACCCAAGAAATCATTCCTCAAATAAATAGTCAAATTACTGCCTTAAAAAATGATATCGCTGAAACCAACAAATGGATTGCTGATACTGGTTCAGCAATTGCTTCTGTTAATGGATATATTCAAGCAATTAATGAATACTTAAACCTCTACAATACAACCCTTCAACCGCCAACTGAAGCAGAACAAGCAGCTTTAGATCAGAAGAAACAATTTATGAATATAGCTAAAAATCTAGCTATTAGTAATAGTCAGACAGCAGCCAAATCATCAGCTGAAAATTTAACTGATCTTAATATTGATACTCAAGAAACTGATATTATAGTCATTCAAGAAACATACAATCTCCTACAAGCGCGCGGCTTCAGCACAACATACCCCCAAGACAGCACTCTTTATGCTCAACAACAATCCTTACAAACTACCCTTTCTCAAGTACAATCTTCTTTATCAAACTGTTTTAACCAAGAATAAATTTAATGAACAAACACAAAAAAATTGTTTGTAGTTTAATACTGATTCTCTTAATCAGTTCTTTGGGGATTTTTGTTCTTGGAGCAAAAAATGTTCAAGCAGCAGTAGATTTAGGTATTGTTGATGGTCTTAAAACAGTACTTGGAGAAATTCTTATAATGATTCAAGAATTAATCGGCAAGATTATTGTTTGGTTTGTTGGTTTGGCTACAGGACTTCTTCATTACAAATCCCTGCAAAACTCAAGCATAGTTGAACTTGGCTGGAAAACTCTTCGCGACCTTGTTAATATGTTCTTTGTTTTAGCTCTTTTGGTTATTGCATTTGCTACTATTTTAAGAGTAGAAACCTACGGCATGAAATCTCTTTTGCCAAAGTTAATTGGCGTAGCTCTTTTAATTAATTTTAGCTTAGTTTTAGCTGGAGCTGTTATTGATTTTTCTGGCGTATTAACTAATTTTTTTCTTGAAAATGAAAGTAATTTCTTTATAAATATTGCTGATTCAATGGGACTGCCTAAAATAATGGTTAGCAGTACTCAAGATGGAACTACGGATAAATATAAATGTATTGAAGGTATGGAAATAACAAGCTATGTTAAAGACTGTAGCGCATGTTCTATTGGAGCTACTTGCGCAGAATTACCTATTAATAAAACAGATTGGAGCAAAATTCAAGGAGATATATATTGGAAAGTTATTCTTGCTTTGTTTTTATCTATAATTTTTACGACAATAGCTGCTTTTGTTTTTGGCGCTTTAGCATTTCTTTTATTAATCCGACTTATAATCATCTGGTTCTTGCTAATTTTAGTGCCTCTGGCTTGTTTTTTTTGGATCCTGCCAGCTACTAAAAGCATGGCTGACAAATGGCTGGATAATTTTATTAAATGGGTCTTCTTTGCTCCAGCAGTTACCTTTTTTATCTGGCTAAGCGTTAAGTCATGGACAAAATTTATTACAGGCCAAGCTTCTCTTCCTGGAGGAGAAATTATTCCAGGCGTGCAAACAGTAGTCACAGATGAACTTGTTCAAAATGCAGTTTTACCTAGAATAATGGATACAACTAACCTAATTCCATTTATTTTAACCTGTGGCATGCTTATTGGTTCTTTAATTGTTGCTCAAAAATTGGGTATTTATGGAGCCCAAGGAGCAATTGATTTAGGAAAATCAATAAGCAAAGGAACAGGTAAATGGGTCGGTGGAAGAGCCCAACAATGGAGCGCGCCAGCAGTAGGAAAAATGGGTGAGGCAATTCAAAAATCATGGGTTGGCAAAGCACCAATACTAAAACACGCAGTCAGGCCTTTTCGAGGATTTCAAGAACAAGAAAGAGCTACTTTGGACGAAGCAGAAAAGAGATATAAGAATTATACTAGTGATAATCTTAAATCACAGTTTGGAGCATCTGACCCTCGGCATAAGGCAGCTATTGCTAAAATCTTAGCTGGACGAGGCGACTTTGAAAAAAATGACGAACTTGGATTTACTGATAAAAGCATAGAAGAATCACTTACATTAACTAAGAGATATGGAAAGGAAAAAGATATTCTTAAGGCTAGACCTGATTTAGCAGGAAGTCCTGATTCAGAAGAAGGTAAAGCTGCAATTAAAAAAATAATTATTGGAATGAAACCAAAAGATGCAGAGAGACTTCAAATAGAAGCAGTTAATAAACCAAAAGTTCTAAAAATTATAGTAGAACAGTTTAAAGAAGGAGGAAGTCTAAATAAGGACTTTCTAGTTAAAGCAAGTGACACTAATCCTGCAGTTTATGCTAAATTAAAAAAAGAGATTGAAAAAGACCTCAAGAATATGAGCTCAGATGTTCAAAAATACTTTGAAGGAACTCCAGGAAAAGCTGTTACTGGAGACTATAAGCCCATAATAAATATACCTTCTAGTGGTGGAGAAAGCGGTCAAAAAATTAGCGATGAAGATCGAGCAAAAGCGAGAAAAGATGCTGGATTAGAATAAATAATCATAAATTAATATGCCAACATTAAATCAAATTAAAAGTATTCAGAAAATCAATGATCCTTTAATTAGACAAAGGTATCTTAAATATTTCCAATTACCACAGGATATTCGAGAAATATTTTTTGCTGCCGAAACAGCTGACAAAGTATATGATGTAGCTCAAAAAAATAATCTTAATGAAAATCAACTTTGGTGGGCTTCACACACAGCTGGCATGATTATATTAGGCGAGACCAATATTGTTGATTTTGTGAAGACGCTTCAGGAAAAATGCGAATTAACAGAAGAACCAGCCCGTCAATTAGCCCGTGATATTAATCAAGCCATATTCCTCCCAGTAAAAGAAGATTTAAAAAAAATTCATAAAGTGCCACAGTGGCCCAGAGAAGATGAAACAAAAGAAACGCAAGTAAGTCCAAAAATTGAAGGTAATGTGGTAAACTTAAAAGAACAGGAATAACATACGAATAAAATAATTAGCGTATTCGCGTATTCGTATTAATTCGTAGATTCGTATAAATTATGCAATTTAATGTTCCACAATTTATTGATATAGAAGATAAGATAATTGGCCCATTAACTTTAAAACAATTCCTGTTTTTATTAGCTGGAGCTGGCCTGCTTTTTGGATTGTGGTTTTTCTTTAATTTAGGCGCCTTTATTATCCTAGCTATCCCAGTAGTTGTTTTCTTCGGAGCTTTAGCTTTTTATAGGCCCCATGGACGCTCTTTTATCTCTCTAGTTGGCTCATGGATTAAATACATTAGCAGACCACGACTTTATTTATGGAAAAGAGAAAGAAAAAAGTAAAATTATGACACAAAAATTAAACGCTGCTTCAATTCAAAAACATCTAGAAATTAAAGAAATTAAAGACGATGTTGTTATTTTAAAAAACAAAGGATTAAGAGCTATTTTAATGGCTACTAGTTTGAATTTTGCACTTAAATCTGGTGAAGAACAAAATGCTATTATTTACCGCTATCAAGAATTTCTTAATTCTCTTGATTTTCCTACTCAGATTATGATTGCTTCCCGTAAATTTGAAATCACCCCATATATTCAAGCCTTAGAACAAAAACAAGCCCAGCAAGAAAATGAACTTTTAAAGATTCAAACCTCTGAATATATTGATTTTGTCAAAGGGCTTACTGAAATGGCTAATATTATGACTGAATCCTTTTATATTGTTATCCCATATAATCCATTTACTATTAAAAAAACGGGTTTATTTGATAAACTGCTTGGCAAAAAAGACGAAGCAGAAACCAAAGAGCAGGCTTTTCAAGAATTAAAAAATAATCTTTGGCAAAGAGTAGAATTTGTTGTGGTTGGCCTTCAAAGCATGGGCATTAAATCAATTCCTTTAAAAACAGAAGAATTGGTTGAGCTTTTTTATAAGCTTTATAATCCTAGTGCTAAAGAAGACTCAGAGCTTCAAAAAGCTAAAGAAATGAGAAATCAATAAAATTTAATAAAATGTCTTTATTCAAAAAAAATAATCAAGAAGGAATAGATCAAGGAGTTGATTTAATTGATTTAATTGCTCCAGCTGGTTTAAAAATTGATTCCAAGCATCTGCAAATAGGGGAGAAATATGCCCGGACTATTTTCATTTTTACATATCCTAGAACTTTAACTTCTGGCTGGCTTTCGCCAATCATTACTCTTGATCAAGAAATGGATATCTCCCTATTTATCCATCCAGCAGAAAGCAGCACTATTCTTAAAGAACTAACTAAAAAAACAGCTCAAATCCAATCACAAATATCTTTGCAAGCTGAAAAGGGAAAAGTTCGCAGCCCTAAACTTGAAGCAGCTCTTCGGAATATTGAAGAGCTACGAGACAAACTCCAGCAAGGATCTGAACGATTCTTTAAATTCGGCCTGTATATTACCTTTTTTGGCGAAACGCCAAAACAATTAGATGAAATTGGAAGCAAAATCAGAGCTCTTTTAGAAAATCAAATGGTTTATGCTAAGCCAGCTGTTTTCCAGCAAGAACAAGGCTTCATTTCCACGCTTCCTTTAGGATCAGACAAGCTTTTAATTCATAATAATTTTGATACTGCTTCTCTTTCTTCAACATTTCCTTTTATCTCGTCTGATTTGAGCGATAACAAAGGAATACTTTATGGCATTAATCAGCATAATAATTCCTTGATTCTTTTTGACCGCTTTAGCTTAGAAAACGCGAATTTGTGCGTCCTAGCTAAAAGCGGAGGAGGAAAATCTTACGCAATTAAGTTAGAGGTTTTACGCTCTTTAATGCAAGACACAGAAGTTATTATTATTGACCCAGAAAAAGAGTATAAATATTTATCTGATACAGTTGATGGGACATTTATGGATATATCGCTTACCTCGCCTAATCATTTAAATCCTTTTGATCTTCCTATACCTTTGCCAGATGAAAATCCATCTGATGTTTTAAGAAATAATATTATTAACTTAGTTGGCTTATTAAGAATGATGTTAGGAGGATTAACGCCTGAAGAAGACGCTATTATTGATAAAGCGCTAACTGAAACTTACGCAACTAAAGATATTACTTCTGAATCAGATTTTAGCAATATTACTCCTCCTTTAATGCAAGATCTCTATTCTGTGCTTAAAGGAATGACCGGAGCAGAAAGTTTAGCTACACGACTAGATAAATTTGTCAGTGGCAGTTATTCTGGATTCTTTAACCAACCTACTAATGTTGAATTAAATAAAAAATTAGTTGTTTTTAGCATTCGCGATATGGAAAAAGAATTAAGGCCATTAGCTATGTATGTAATTCTAAGATATATTTGGAATATTATCCGCTCTGTAAAGAAAAAAAGATTAATGGTGGTTGATGAAGCCTGGGTAATGATGCAAGACGAAGATGCAGCTTCTTTCCTTTTTGGCATTGCTAAAAGATGCCGTAAATACTATTTAGGATTAACAACTATTACCCAAGATATTTCTGACTTTATGAGATCTAAATACGGCAAACCAATTATAACAAATTCTTCGCTTCAATTACTATTAAAACAATCCCCAGCTTCAATTGACATAATTCAAGAAACATTCAATTTAACTGACAGAGAGAAATATACTCTTTTAGAAAGCTCTGTTGGTGAAGGTATTTTCTTTGCCGGACTTAAACACGTAGCTATCCGAGTAGTGGCTTCATATACTGAAGATCAAGTTATTACTTCTGATCCAGCACAATTAGCAGAAATAGAGCAGGCTAAAAAAGATTTAGCTAAAGAAGAAACTACTGAAACTACCATTGAAACAGAAATTCCTGAAGTCAAAGAAATAGTCGAAGAACCTATAACTACAGAACCTACACCCGTAGCTGAACCTGAAATCCCAGAAAAAGAATTAAAAGATACAGCTTATTAACATGTCTGAATATTTAGCACAACTTAACCAAGATAGAATTAAAGACAAAAATAAGAAAAAGACAAAAACAAAATCGGGAATAACCCAACCAGATACTAAAATTACTGATGTTGAATTTATGATAATCGGCTTTATAGCAATGAGTAGCGATGCATGTGATTGGATAGGATTAGATTTACTTCTTTTTCATATGATTGACTTAATTACTTCTGGCATTCTTGGTCTTTGGTGTTTAATGCGATTACGCCAATTCCCAACAACTCGATTTGGAGGAACATTATTAATAGAATTAATCCCTGGACTAGGAGATTTATCACCAACTTGGACCATCTTTATTTTCAGCCTTTACGTCAAACAAAAAGGATTAGCCCAATTAACAAAATGATTAAAATTAAAAAAACAAATTACTATTTATTGATTGCCTTTTGTTTGTTATTCCTTTTCCCTAGTCAAAGCCAAGCTACAATAACTAGCGTTACTTTAACTTGGTCAACTGATACTTATATTCCGATTAATTATCAAGGCAAAGCTCTTCCAAGTCGAGGAAGCATGATTGAAGTAGTGGCTAATATTAATTCTGCAGATATTAATCCTAAAGAATTATTCTATAATTGGTTTATTGATGAACATATTCAAAAAGGAAACTCTGGGCAAGGAAAACAAGTTTTTAAATTTAATATTGGAGAAAGAAACATAAAAAGATCAATAAAAGTAGATATCAGCAACGAAGAAAAAACTTTTTCTATTTCATCTTCTTATCTTGTATTAAAACCACAAGAACCAGAAATTGTTTTAGAAACAATCTTAGCCCCAGCTTTTTCAGGATTAATTCAAGAGTATAAGATTACATCTGATCAAACAACAATATTTACTGCCCAGCCATATTTCTTTAATATTAACAGTATTAATGATTTAAAATACAAATGGAGCTTAGCAGGAAACATAGCCGAACAAGATGACAATAGAAATCCTAATATTTTTACTTTAAAAATCGGTAAATTAGCTAAATCAATAAAACAAAAATTAAATCTTTGGGTAGAGAATATAAATTATCCGCTTCAAAGAACTCAAACTACAGCTGAAATAAATCTTGTCCCATAGGACTTCCATGAAAAAACATTTTATCATAATCACATTATTAATCTTTTGCTCCTTATTTGCTGTTCATTTTGCTTTGGCTGGTTATACATTAGAAGTTGGCTTGCCTGGTGTAGATAAAGGAACAGAAGTAGATTTAGTCCAATACATTAATTATCTTTATCTTTTTAGCTTGAGTTTGGTTGGCGTAGCTGCTTTAGTTTCTTTGATTATAGGAGGCTTTATGTATATGTTATCTGATACAGTTACTTCTAAGGATAAAGCTAAAGAATACATCAGTGGAGCTATCTACGGCCTAATTTTAGCCTTAGCTGCTTATTTAATCCTTAATACTATTAATCCAGATTTAGTTAATTGGTCAATAATTTTACCATAAAACATATGACTCCAAAAAAAATCCTCATCATTCTAATAATCATCCTATTAATCGTTATTAGTATTCTAATAGGATATAATTTTTTCATTAAAAAAGAATTACCTGATAATGTGGTAGATAATACAGGTTTATTTCCTCAATCAGATAGTGCTTCGTCAAATGCAGGATCAGGAACTTCTTTTAGCGGCCAAATCAAACCTATTTCCCAAGAACCATCATTGGGAATGGTTATTGATGGTATTAAAGTAAAATATTATTCAGCTAATAATGGTAATGTTTTTGAATCTAATCTTGATGGTTCTGGATTAACCAGAATATCTTCTGCAGTTCTGACTGGATTAATTAAAATTATTTGGTCTCCAGATAAAAATAAAACTATTGCTATTTTCAACAATAATGGGGAGATAAAAAAGTATTTTTATGATTTTAATACGCAAATTAATACTTCTTTAGATAAAAATATTCGCTGGGTAACTTGGTCTCCTTTTAGTAATAAAATTGCTTACCAATACTATAATTCTCAAAATGAAGATAATAATATTAGTATAGCTGAACCAGATGGATCACAATGGAATAGTATTTTCAGCACTAGAATGAAAAACTTAATTGTTGAATGGCCTAATTCAGAACTTATTTCTATTAGAACCAAGCCAAGCGGATTAGCTCAAAGCGTTATTTATACAATTAATTTAACTAATAACAACTTTAAGAAAATATTAGATGAGGCCTATGGATTTACTGTTCTTTGGTCTCCTTTAGGAGATAAACTGCTTTTTTCAGAAACTGATAACCAAGGCAAAAATCTTAAATTAAAAATAGCTGATTTAACCCAATCAACTATTAAAGAATTAAGCTTATCTACTTTGCCTGAAAAATGCGTTTGGAGCCAGGATAATCGAACTATTTTCTGTGCAATACCAAAAACTATTTCTGATTTAGCTACTTTGCCTGATGATTATTATAAAGGAACAACTTCATTTAATGATGATTTTTGGAGAATAAATTTAGATACTGAAAAAGTTACAAAAATATTTGAATCGAAAAACGAACAAGCAACTGCTTATGACGCTAAAGAATTGCTTTTACCTCCTTTAGAAAATTATCTTCTTTTTATCAATCAAAAAAATAATCTGCTTTATAGTTTAGAGCTGTAATCAGCCAAAAAACAACTGCTAAATCATTTTTCCAATAAGTAGTATCAATTAAACCATGAATTAAAATATATATCATTGCGCCTATTAGAATAGAACCCAAAACTTGCTTAGGTTCTATTTTCCTAAAAAAATTTATTAAAAGCCAGATAAAACCAATTAAACCAATTAATCCAGCTTGTAGCCAAAAAGCCAAGAAAAGATTATGCGGTTGAGGCACAGCCCACTCTAAATAGGGCTTGGCTTGATAATCCAAATAATATTTTTGAAACATGCCAGGACCAATCCCATTTAAGGGATGGTCTTTTATTATTTCCCAAGCACTCTGCCAGATAATTAAACGTGATTTTAAAGAAGGATAAGAAAAATCAAGCAAACTCTGAAATTTCTGACCAGGAATCTGAATAATAAAAAACAAAATAAATATTAAAAGAAAAATGCTTGTTATCTTAAATCTCTTTTGTCTAAAAATAAGAAAAAATAAAGCGCCTAACAAACCCAGCCAAGCTCCATAAGAATAGGTTAAATAAATTACAAAAGATAATAGTAAATAACCAAGGATTAATAAGAATTTTAAAGCTTTTTTTTGAACAAGAAAATATAAATAAAAAGATAATATTAAAATAGGGGACAAATACATGGCTAAATAATTAGGAGAAAGATAAAAAGCCCGTAAACGACCATCATAGGTAAGATTATTATCAAACCAATAAGAAAGAGCAATTAAAGAAACTCCAATTCCAGATAAAAACAAAGCAATAAGTACATTTCTAATCTGTTCTTTGGTTTTAAGCTCATTAATCAGAATAAGGAAAAATAACAAAGGAACAACAAACCATGATTTCCAAATACCAGCACTAATTTCAAGATTACTTGAAAGCAAAGTAGAAATTGTTACTCCAAAGAAAATTAAAAATATTGGATAAAAACTAAAATTATCGACATCGGATGTCAATAATTTATATTTTTGTACTAACCAAATCACAAATAAACCAATAATTAATAA
>JAHJUH010000073.1 GCA_018829245.1 Patescibacteria group bacterium
AAATCTTATCGGCCAGCCAGTTGACTAAATACAATTTCCATCCAATATATCCATGAGCGTACCAACTAACTATTTTTTTCCGAAAAAGTTTTGCTAAAAGCGCAGATAGAATTGTATATTCCGGATTCTGATGACAAAAAATTCCATCAATTTTGGACAAAATTTTTAATAATTCAAATTGCAAAATAAAGATTTTAAAAAATTTATTACCAAATAAAGAAATTATCTCGATATTTTCCGGTAAATTTCCCCTATCGCTTTTCTGCCAAGTGATAACGTAAAGTTTTTCTAATTTTTCTCCAATTTTTTTTACCCAATTATAAGTAAAGCCGGCTGGCGAAGAATCTTTTTCATCCACTTTCCTTGTAATCATTAATAATCTCATGATAAATCTTTCCAAAACTTAATTATTTTCTCAATAATCTTTTCCTGATTGAATCTTTTTCTAACCATTTCTTGACCAACTTGTCCTATTTGTTTAGCTTTATCCGGATTATTAAGTAAAAAAAGAATTTTCTTAGCCAAGGCCTCACTATCACCAATTGGAACTAAAAATCCATTAGCTCCATCTTCAATTACTTCCTGAGAACCAGTTGTTGTTGTAGCCACAATTGGCAAACCAGCAGCCATAGCTTCAACCAAAACCTTACCAAAGCTCTCTGAACAAGAAGAAGAGACATAAACATCTGAAGCGTGATAATAATTAATTAAATCTTCTTGTTTAATTTTTTTAACCGAATTTAAAATTAAATTATCATCTCCTTTAATTTTACCTGTTAAAAAGATATTAGCCCCTATCTGCCAAAAAGCCAGTTTTTTGTAATCCTGATAAACTAATTCAATTGTTTTAAATAGAGTTTTATAATCTTTAGATGGATCCTTACGTCCTACATTAATAATCGTCTTGTGGTTCTTATTCTTTAATCTTAACTTATTAACTCTTCTCTCGTCATATTTCTCAAACTTTTCTACATTAACTGGCGTTGGAATAACTCTGACTTTTTTCTCAGGAACACCTGCTTTAATTAATTTATCCTTAATTCCAGAACTAACAACTCTAACTCCATCAGCTCCATTAACAACAAATTTACTTAAAAATAAGAAAAACCAATTAAACCACCAACGCCCTTTTTCAAAAAGCCAATATTTATTATCCCAAAAATCACCATGAAAATGAACAAGTAAAGGAATCTTAAACCTTTTTTTAATAAACCAGCCAGCTAACCCAGTTAAAAAAGGATCCTGACAAACAACCAAATCAAACTTATCTGGCCAATAAATATTCTTAGCTATTTCAAAAGCGTTAAAAATATAGCTTAGCTTAGTTTTTGAATTAGTTGGATGAACTCTTAAATTCTCACCAAATTTTTTCTTTTTGAAACCTTTTTTAGTAAAAACAATAATATCTAATTGACCAGTTTCCTGAGCATACTTTTGATGACGTTCTAAAACATCACCACTGTAATCAGTGCCTAATAAAGTCCTATCAATACTAATCATTAAAATCCTCATGTTTTTGTGACAAATCTTTTAGCTAATTTGTAATCCCAGGGAAACCAGAAACATTTCATTTTCCACCTTAATTTACATAGCAAAACAAAAGATAATTTTAAAAACTTGGACGCTTTAATAGTTGAACCCATAGCGCTCTTAATTGAATGAGCCCCGAATCTGACATAGGCCTCTAAAGATTCTATAAATCCAGGATTATCAAGCCAAGGAAATTTACTGATATCTAAATAGTTTAATTCATCCTTAATGGTTTCTCCCCACTGATCTAATGACTTGGGTTCTTGCCAGCCAGCAGCCAAACATTCTTTGTAAAGTTCTGAACCAGGATAAGGTCTAAAAGCTTGCGGTCCCAAAATCTGAACCTGATCACTCATTTTTACCAATTGATCAATTAACTTTAAGGTCTCCATAACTTCTTTTCTGGTCTCGCCCGGTAAACCAGCCATAAAAGAATACTGAGGGATAATATCATATTCCAAGCACATCTTAGCTGAATTAATTATATCTTCGGGCATAATATCTTTTTTAATCTTTTTTAGAATCCGGGGACAACCTGATTCAGCGCCAAAAGATAATAAATAACATCCAGATTGTTTTAATTTTTTAATAAATTCTTCATCAATCATTCCTTCTTTTAAATAGTTCGCTCGAACAGTTGTTTCCCAAGGAATAATTAAATCTCTTTTTATCATTCCATCAATAACATCTTTAGCTCTTTCAATATCAACAAAAAAATTTTCATCCCAAAAACGTAATTTCTTACCTTTAAAATATTCTCTGGATTTAATAATCTCTAAATCATCTAAAACCTGTTCAGCTGTTCTGGTTCGCCAAC
>JAHJUH010000003.1 GCA_018829245.1 Patescibacteria group bacterium
AGTATTTATCATTTTCCAGCTATGGCAGTTAAAGCTCCATTAACACCTAAGGTAGAAGCTAAAAAGAGCGAACCACCTATTGGTTTGCCTATAGAGTAGTTTAAAAATAAGTAATAATTTATGAGTGATATTAATTTTTTCGCGAAAACTAATTTTCGTAATCAACAACAAACTTTTGGAATAAAGAGTTATGATCGACGACAACATATGTATGTTGTTGGAAAAACAGGAGTGGGCAAAACAGTTCTTTTGAGAAATTTAGCTATACAAGATATACAAGCAGGCCGAGGGATTTGTATTATTGATCCTCATGGTGAATTTGTTGAAGAAGTTGTATCTAAAATTCCTTCACACCGAGTTAATGATGTAGTCTATTTTAATCCAGCTGATACTGAATATCCAATCGGTTTTAATGTTTTACAAGTATCTGATCAGAAGTATAAGCATTTGGTTGCTTCTGATTTAATGGGTATTTTTACTAAGATTTGGGCAAATGTCTGGTCTGCGCGAATGGAATATATTTTAAATAATTGTATTTTAGCTTTAGTAGATACCCCAGGCACAACTCTTTTAGGCGTTATTAGAATCTTAGTTGATAAAGATTATCGTCAGAGAATTATTGATAATGTTAAAGATCCAGTGGTTAGATCTTTTTGGATTAATGAATATGCTAGCTGGCGAGAACAATTTAGAAATGAAGCTATTGCTCCAATTCAAAACAAAGTTGGACAATTTCTTTCAACTGCTTTAATTCGTAATATTGTTGGACAATCTAAAAGCACGATTAATATTTCAGAAATAATGAATAGCAATAAGATTCTTTTGGTTAATGTTTCCAAAGGAAGAATTGGCGAAGATAATTCATCTCTTTTAGGAGCAATGCTGATTACTAAAATTCAATTAGCTGCTATGGAAAGAGTCAGGATTCCAGAAGACGAGCGAAAAGATTTTTATTTATACGTTGATGAGTTTCAAAACTTTGCTACTGATTCATTTGCCAGTATTTTATCTGAAGCTAGAAAATATCGTCTTAATTTAATTATTGCTCATCAGTATGTTGGCCAGTTAATAACTGAAACAACCACTAAAGTAAGAGATGCAGTTTTTGGCAATGTAGGAACAATGATTGCTTTTAGAGTAGGAGCTGCTGATGCTGAGTTTTTGGAAAAAGAATTTGCTCCATATTTTACAATTCAAGATTTAGTTAATTTAGAGAATTACAATATTTATTTAAAATTAATGATTGATGGTCTTAATAACCGTTCTTTTTCAGCAACTACTTTGCCGCCAATAGAAATTGGTGAAGTTAATAAAGAACAAAGAGAGAAAATTATTAATGTTTCTAGAGAAAGATACGCTAATTCATTAAAGGATGTTGAAGAAAAGATTATTCGTTGGAGTGGAATGGCTTCTGAAAATGAAAGAGAAGAGAAAAAAGAATTTAATAAAGAAAAATCATCTTCTCCAAAACATAAGACAATTTGTTGGAGTTGTGGAATAGATACAGAAGTTGTTTTTGAGCCAGATGGCAGAAGACCTGTTTATTGTAAGGACTGTTTGGAGAAATCAAGAAAAGGTGAAGAAACACCTCTTCGTTTTAAACCTAAAATACAAGAAAGAAAAGAAGAAGTTATAGAGAAACGAGAGGAATTAAGAGATTTGGGCATAGAATTTGAAGTCAGTGAGAGCCCTAAAAAACCTATAGAAAAAAAAGAAACAAAAGTTGTTCAAGAAAAGAAAGTAGAAGCTCCTTTATCTGTTTCTTTGGATGATGCTTTAAATAAAGAACCAGTTCCATTTAGAAAAAAAAGAAAAGAAGTTAATCTTAAAGAATTAAGAAGTGCTTTAAGCGAAGTAGTAGATAAGAAGAAATAGTCGTAAGAGGCCGTGCCTTAAAACATACAGCCTTTGCAAAGGCTGTATGTTTTAAGGCACGGCCTCTGGATAAATTTCATTTTCTTGACATATTATCTCATTTCTAATATTATAGAAATGAAGCTATTTATCATTATTATTAATCGAAACTTATGACAAAAAAAGAAGTAATTTGGCGAGAAATTTTATTTCAAGCCATAAAAAATAAAAAAATTGAATTTACTCAAAAAGATTTAGCGCAAAAATACGGCTTTTCTCTAAGCACTGTTTTTAATGCTCTTAAAATTCCTCGTGACTCTGGAATAGTTGAAGCAGGCGGCCGAGGTTTTAAAATTTTAGATATAGAAAAATTTCTTTATCTTTGGGCAACTTTTAGGAATCTTAAAAAAGATATTATTTATCAAACCAATGTTGCTGGAGATGTTAGACAAATAGAAAACGAAATGCCAGTTGATATAATTTTTGGCGGTTTTTCAGCTTATTTTAAAAAATATCAAGAAGCGCCAGCTGATTATGATAAAGTTTATATTTATTGCCAAGAAAAGAAAATTAAAGAAATTAAAAATCGTTTTCCTTCTCAAAAAGGATATGATAATTTAATTGTTTTAAAAGCTGATTCTTGGTTAGAGAATTTTGGCCAAATTACGCCAGATTGTCAAACTTTTGTTGATTTATGGAATTTATCAGAGTGGTATGCTAAGGATTTTCTTGAAGCCCTCAAGATAAAAATTTTAAAATAACATTATGCCAGAGTTTTATCATAATTTAATTACAGAGAAAAGTTTTAAAATTCTTCAGGATTTAAAGCAGAAATTTCAGTTTATTCTAATTGGCGGCTGGGCAATTTTTTTGTATAGTCAAGCTCTAAAATCAAAAGATATTGATATAATTCTAGATTATGATGAATTAGGGAAGTTTAGAAAAGAATTTGAGCTTTTTAAAAACGAGCGTCTTAAAAAATATGAAGTTAAAATAGGAGAAATAGATATTGATATCTATCTGCCTTATTTTTCCAATCTTGGAATGCCAGTTGAAGAAATCCAAAACTATTGTCAAAGCATAGAAGGTTTTTTAGTGCCCATTCCAGAAATTTTACTTATTCTAAAAACTTATGCTTATGAGAGTAGAAAAGGAACTAATAAAGGAAAAAAAGATTTAATTGATATTTTTAGTTTGATTAAAAAAGAAACAATTGATTGGCAAAAATATCAGGAATTAGTTAAAAAATATCATCTTAAAAAAATAAATAAACAATTAAAAGATTTAATTTCTTCAACTAAATCTCTTTCAGAATTGAATCTTCTTAATCACAAAATATCTCGATTGAAAAAGAAAGCTTTAGCAGAAATTGAATTATGATAATTGATTATTATCTATTTTGATGTATAATAAAAGGTAGTAAAGCTACCTTTTTATATTATGCCCCGTAGAGAAATTTTGAACTAATTAAATCAAAGATTTAATTTAATAAAACGGAGGGTAATAATATAAAAAATATAAATAAAGAGAATTTTAGATAATTAAAAGTGTTAACTTATTTAAATTCACCTCGTAGTAGAAATTTGATATAAATTTAAATCTTTGATTTAAATTTAAATAAAACAATCAAATTTTCACTACAGGGTTCAAAATTCTTCTACAGGGTATGCCCAGGGATAAAATTCGTAAAATTAAATATGCGCCTCCGCCTCAAGAGTTGCCTGTTTATGGAAGAGTAGATGCTAAAAAATGTTCTTTTTTTGGCCGGACTAATTATCAAGCAGCATTAGAAGAGAAAAAATTCATTTTTGGCATTAAAAGAGATGATCGAAGAAGGCATATTTACGCAGTTGGCAAAAGCGGAGTTGGTAAAAGTAAATTCTTAGAGCTTTTAATTCGCCAGGATATTGCTCATGGCCATGGTGTTTGTTTAATAGATCCACATGGAGATTTAATTGATAATATTTTGGATTTTGTCCCTGAAGAAAGAATAAAAGATATAGTTTTAATTGATCCTTCAGATACAGAATTTCCAGTGTCTTTTAATCCTCTTTCTAATGTTGATCCTGAATTAAAACATCAGGTTACCCAAGGATTATTAGAAGTTTTACAAAAGCAGTTTGGCGCTAATTGGACTCCTCGCTTAGAGCATGTTTTTAGATTTACTACTTTAGCCTTGCTTGATTATCCAGAAGCAACTATGAGGGGTATGATTTCTATGCTAACTGATAGAAATTATCGCCAAAAAGTAGTTGACTATATTGAAGATGATATGGTTAAGAGATTCTGGGCAGTTGAATTTGCTGATTGGTCAGAAAAGTTTGATACTGAAGCAATTATTCCTTTGGTTAATAAATTAAGCCAGTTTCTTTCTAATCCTTTACTTAGGAATATTTTTGGACAGAAAGAGAATAAGATTGATTTGGAACAGATTATGAACAACCAGAAGATTCTTTTAATTTCCTTGTCTAAAGGAAAATTAGGCGAAGAAAACAGCAGTTTTTTTGGTTCTATGTTTATTACTAAGCTTTATCAGGCAGGTATGGCCAGAGCTTCAATGAAAGAAGAAGATAGAAAAGATTTTTATCTTTATGTAGATGAGTTCCATAATTTAGTAACTACAACTTTTGAAAATCTATTTGCTGAATCAAGAAAATATGGTTTTTGTATTACTGTGGCTCATCAGTATATGGCTCAATTATTGCAACAAGTTTTAGCCACAGTTTTAGGCAATATTGGAACAATAGTCACTTTTAGAGTAGGCGGGGATGATGCTGAAAGATTAGCTATAGAAATGAAACCAGTTTTTCAAGCTGAGGATATGATTAATTTAGGCACGCGTGAATTCTATATTAAAATGACTATTGATGGAGAAGCTTTTGATCCTTTTTCCGCAGAAACACTTAAAGTTTTACCAGCTATCCACAAATCTTACCGTGATGAAATTTTAAAAGAAAGCAGAAAGAAATATGCTTTTCCTTTAGAAGATGTTAAAAAGAAATTAGAAGATGAAGAAAGAATAAAAACAGAGACAGAAAAAGAAAGAGAGGAATTAGAAAAAATAACTAAGAAAAAACAAGAGAAAGATAATGAAAAAATAGAGCCGTTGGTTTAAATTATTATGACTGCTAAACAACTACGACAAAAATATTTTGATTTTTTTAAGACAAAAGGGCATGCGATTATTCCAAGCGCTTCTTTGATTCCAGAGAATGATCCAACAGTTTTGTTTACCACAGCTGGAATGCATCCTTTGGTGCCTTATTTAATGGGTGAAAAACATCCAGAAGGTAAGCGTTTGGCTAATGTTCAGAAATGTATTAGAACAAATGATATTGATGAAGTAGGTAATCCAACTCATCATACTTTTTTTGAAATGCTTGGTAATTGGTCTTTAGGCGACTATTTTAAAAAAGAAGCTATTGAATGGAGTTGGGAATTTTTGACTTCTCCTGAATGGCTTAATTTAGATAAAAAATTACTTGCTGTTTCTGTTTTTGAAGGAGATCAAGATGCTGATAAAGATGATGAAGCAGTAGAAATTTGGAAATCATTAGGCGTGTTAGAATCAAGAATTGCTTATTTATCCAGAAAAGAAAACTTTTGGGGTCCAGCCGGACAAACTGGCCCTTGCGGACCTTGTTCAGAAATGTTTTATTGGGTTGGCGATCCTGATAAAGTACCAGATAGTTTTAATGATGACAATGATTTATGGGTGGAAATTTGGAACGATGTATTTATGGAGTTTAATAAAAAAGAAGATGAAAGTTATGAAAAATTAACCATGCAGAATGTTGATACAGGTATGGGATTAGAGAGAACTTTAGCAGTAATGAATAGATTAGATGATAATTACAAAACAGAATTGTTTTCTAATATTATTAAGAAAATTGAAGAATTAGCAAATAAGAAATATGAGGAATCAAAAGAAATTACTCGAGCAATGAGAATTATTGCTGATCATCTTAAGGCAGTTACTTTTATTATTGGCGATGATAAGAGTGTTACGCCATCAAATACAGATCAAGGATATGTGGTTCGTCGTTTAATTAGAAGAGCAATTAGATATGGACGCCAATTAGAAATAAAAGATGATTTATGGATTTCAAAAGTAGCTCAAGTGGTGGTTAGTGATTATGCTGATGTTTATCCAGAATTAGAAAGGAACAAAGATTTTGTTGTTGATCAGCTTAATCAAGAAGAAGCTAAGTTTAAAAAGACACTAGAAAAAGGATTAAAAGAATTTGATAAATTAAAAAGTGATGGAATTAGCGGGAAAGAAGCATTTAATTTGTATCAAACCTATGGATTTCCTATTGAAATGACTCAAGAATTAGCAGAGGAAAAAGGAATTAAAGTTGATGAACAAGAATTTAAAAAAGAACTTAAAAAACATCAAGAGCTTTCTCGAACAGCCAGTGCTGGTAAATTCAAAAGTGGTTTAGCTGACACTGGCGAAGAAACAAGAAAATTACACACAGCTGCTCATCTATTATTAGCTGCTCTTCGTAAAGTATTGGGCGATCATGTAGTTCAAAAAGGAAGTAATATTACCGTAGAAAGATTGCGCTTTGATTTTTTTCATTCAGAGAAAATGACTGATGAACAAAAACAAGAAGTTGAAAAATTAGTTAATGAAGTTATTAAAAAAGATTTATCAGTTAGTTGTGAGGAAATGTCTAAGGACGAAGCAGGTAAACAAGGAGTGTTAGGTGCTTTTGAATATGGTGATAAGGTAAAAGTATATAGCGTTGGAGAGTTTTCAAAAGAGGCCTGCAATGGTCCGCACGTAGAACAAACTGGTCAGCTTGGTCATTTTAAGATTGTTAAAGAACAATCCAGTTCAGCTGGCGTTCGCAGGATTAAAGCTATATTAGAATAGAATATATTATGAATTTGAAAGAAAAAATTAGAGAGGTGCCTAATTGGCCTATTAAAGGGGTTAATTTTAAAGATATTACTACTTTAATGGAAGATCCTGAAACTTTTCAGTATGTAGTAGATGTTTTAGCTAGTCCTTTTTTAAAAAGAAAAGTTGATAAAATAGTGGGTATTGATGCCCGCGGTTTTTTATTTGCCGCACCTGTAGCATATAAGCTAAAAGCTGGATTAGCTATTGTTCGCAAGCCAGGCAAGCTTCCATATAAGACAATTCAAAAGAAATATACTTTGGAATATGCCAGCAATATTATTCAGATGCATAAAGATACAGTCCTGCCCAATGAAAAAATTCTTTTAATTGATGATTTAATTGCTACTGGCGGAACAGCCATAGCAACCTGTGATTTGATTGAAAAATTAGGCGGGAAAATAATTGGAATTAGTTTTGTAGTTGATTTGCCGTTTTTAGGCGGTTCAGAAAAGCTTAAAAAAAGAAAATATTCTGTAAGAAGCTTAGTTTCTTATAATAGCGAATAATTATGTCTAAAACAAAAATAGGGGTTATTGGCGGGAGCGGGCTTGATGATCCTAAAATTTTAAAAAATGTTAAAGAGGTTGAAGTAAAAACACCTTTTGGAAAACCTTCAAGTAAATTAATTACTGGTCAGATTAATAATCAGCAGGTGGTTGTTTTAGCTCGCCATGGCAAAAAACATGAAATTATGCCTACCAAGGTTCCTTTTCAGGCAAATATCTGGGCTTTAAAAGAAATTGGCTGTACTCATATTTTAGCTACCACAGCTTGCGGTTCTTTAAGAGAGAAAATTAAACCTCAAGAATTGGTTTTTTTAGATCAGTTTATTGATTTTACCAAGCATCGTAATTTAACTTTTTATAAAGATAAAGTAGTTCATACTTCTATGGCTGATCCATTTTGTGAGAAATTGCGCCAATTATTAATTAAAACAGCCAAGGATTTAAAAATTGCCCATCATCAAAAAGGAACTATAGTTACCATTGAAGGCCCTCGTTTTTCAACTCGGGCTGAAAGCCATATGTTTAGATCTTTAGGTGCGGATGTAATTAATATGTCTACTGTGCCGGAAGTTATTTTAGCTCGTGAATTAGGACTTTGTTATGCTAGCTTAGCCATGGCTACTGATTATGATTGCTGGCGAAAAGGAGAAGAAGATGTAACTTGGGAAATGATTTTATCAGTAATGAAGCAGAATGCAGATAATGTTAAAAAAATACTATTAAAAGCAATTCCTAAAATAGATTTTTCAAAATGTTCTTATCAAGATTAGTTGCTATTTACTAATAAAGCTGTTTTGTTGTAGAATATAAAGGATGGGGCAAGTATTAAATTTTTTTCAAAATCGCTTATTAACGCGAAAAAAAAGCAAATCTAAAAATGATTATTTGCTAGTTTTAGATATTGGAACAGAATTTGTTAAATCGTTAATTTTTAAGATAGAAAAAGGTCTGTCTAATCAAGGTGTAGTTAAAAAACAGGGCGTGGTTGTTGGAATTGGCTATCAAAGACAATCTCCTGGCAACATGTTGGCTGGAGCAGTAGCTGATATTCAAGGAGTAACCCTTATTTGTCAGAAAGCTATTAAACAAGCTTCTCAAATGGCTAAAGTAAAGCCAACTAAAGCAATTATGGGAGTAGCTGGCGAGTTTGTTAAAGGAGTAACTACTCATTATGTTTATCAAAGAAATGAACCAGAACAGGAAATTGATTTAGCAGAATTGCAAAATATTATTCAGAAAATTCAATGGAAAGCTTTTAATCAGACACGAAGTCAATTAGCTTGGGAAACTTGCCGTCCAGAAATTGAGATTAAGCCAATTAACGCCCTATTTACCGAAATTCGTATTGATGGATATCAAGTAACCAATCTAGTTGGTTTTCAAGGAAAAGAGATTTTTTTCGGTATTTTTAATGTTTATGCTCCTTTAGTTCATTTAAAGGCCTTAGAAAAAATTGCTTCAAAACTTGATTTAGAATTGCTTTCTATTGTAGCTGGATCATATGCTTTAACTAAATCATCCGGTTTTAATCCTTCATCTGGAGCAATTTTTATTGATGTTGGAGGAGGAACAACTGATATTGCCTTAGTTCGCAATGGAAGAGTAGAAGGAATTAAGAGTTTTTCTTTGGCTGGCCAGACTTTTACAAAACGGCTTAGTCAGGTTTTAGGTCTAGAATTAGTTGAGGCTGAAGAGCTTAAGATAAGGTATACCCAGAAAGAACTTAGTAAAAATGTTCAGAGGAGAATAAAGGATATTTTTGAAAATGATATTCGCATTTGGCTTAGCGGAGTAGAACTAATTTTAGAAGAATTTGATCAAAATGAATTTTTTCCTTCATTAGTTTTGCTTTGTGGAGGAGGCAGCTTATTACCCAATGTTAAAAATATTTTAAAAAGAGAAACTGTTCAGAAACAATGGATGGATAAATTTTCTTTTAAAGAATCGCTTCAAATTAATTTTATTCAACCAAAACAGATTGATAATATAATTGATCATACAAATATTTTAAAAGGTCCAGGAATTATTACTCCCTTAGCTTTAGCTGGTTTAGGCCTGGAAATAGCTACTGATGAAGAAAAGACCCTACCTCCTATTTTACGTAGAATAGTAAGGATAATGCGATAAATTTTAATTTTAATGAATATTAAATTTTAATTTTATGAATATATATTTAAAATCAGATGAAGAAATTATTTCAGTTATTGATAGGCTTATTCAAACTAAAGAAAAAGAAGTTAATTTAATTGTGCCATCAAGAGCTCAGATATGGCAAAGTTCTATTAATTTAAAATTACTTAAAAGAGAAGCTGATAATTTAGGAAAAGATGTTACTTTGGTTGTTACAGATGATTTAGGAGCAGAAATGGCTCAAAGAATAGGTTTTGCAGTTAAAAAAGAAAAAGATTTGCCAGTAGAGTTGGTTAAAGAAGAAGAACCAATATTAGATGAAGTCCCGACGTTCATCAAAGATGAAGTCGAGAAAGAAACAGAAATGGAAATAGAACCAAAAGAAGAACAAAATGATAAGGATATGATTGAATTTTTAGTTGAAGAATTAAAACCAGATAAAGAATTGAATCAATCTTTTCCATTTTCTCAAGAAAAAAAGACATTAGTTTCTTCTAAGCCAAATAGTTTTAAAAGTCAAATGGCTGATATTGTTAATTTAGAATCTAAAATTAAGAAAAAAATAGTAAGTAAATTAGAAAATAAAAAACAAGAGTTTTTTAAAAAGCCAAAAGAACCAATTATTAAAGAAAGTTATTCAGATTCAATATTAAAAGAAAAAAGACCAGCATTTGATTCAGTTATTAAAAAACCTTTTTCTTTAAATTGGTCCAAGCTTTTAATTGCCTTTATAGTTTTGACTTTTGCAGTAGCTGGCTTGGTTGGTTTTTTAGTTTTGCCTACTACAGAAATAATAATTACTCCTAAAACTGAAAAGGTAAGTTTTGATTTATCAGTAGTTGGTTCTAAAGAAATTTCTCAAATTAATGAAGAATTAAATGAAATTCCTCTTCAAGAAATTGAAGCAACCAAAACAAAAAGCAGAGAATTTAATGCTACTGGTGAAAAAGAAATAAGCGAGAAAGCACATGGAACAATTGTTATTTACAATGAATACAGTTCTGACCCTCAAACATTAGTGGCTACAACTCGCTTTCAGTCGCCTAATGGAAAGATTTTTAGAATATTTGAGAGTATTACTGTACCAGGGGCAAAAATAGAAGAAGGAAAGATTGTTCCAAATAGCATTGAAGTAGAAGTAATAGCTGATCAGTCAGGCGAGGAATATAATATTGAACCAACTGATTTTACTATTCCTGGATTTAAGGGAACTCCTAAATATGCTGGGTTTTATGGAAGATCTAAATCTTCAATGAAAGATGGATATATAGGGAAAGTTAAGATAGTTACTGATAAAGATATTAAAAAAGCAGAAGAAGTTTTAATTAAAGAAGTTAAAGAAGAAATTAATAAGACTTTTCAAGAACAGATCCCAACTGAATTAAAGATAATTGACAATAGCATTAAAGAGGATACAGTAACTATTTTAACAGCTAAAGAAGGAGATAGGATGGATAAATTTACTGTAGAGATAGAAGGAACTATCAGCGCTTTGCTTTTTAAAGAAGAAGATTTAAAAAAATTAGTTGATTTGAATGTTGTATCTATGATTTCTGAAAATAAGGTTCCTCTTTCTGAAACGCAACAAATTAAATGGATTGATCCAGTTATAGATTCATCAAGAGAAAAGGTTTCTTTTTCTTTGTATGCTGAAGAAAAAGTTGCTTGGAAGATAGATGAACAAGCTTTAAAAGAAAATTTAATTGATCAAAGCGAAACAGAAGTAAGAAGTTATTTAGCTAGTCAGCCGGAAATCGAAAAAGCTAAAGTAAGTTTCTGGCCGTTTTGGGTTAAAAAAATACCAAATCAAATAGAGAAAATAGAAATAATTATTGATTTTGAATCTCTATAATTTATTTAGTGTTGACCCCGTAGTGAAAATTTGACTTATAAATTTATAATCTAATTTTTCTTTCAGAAAAATTATGTCAAATTTCTACTACAGGGTTGACTAATTTCTATTTCTCGTTTAATATATCAAAGTGACTAAATCTGACGAAAAAAACATTCAAGAAGGAATTATTATTGAAAGCTTGCCTAGTCTTACTTTTAAAGTTAAATTAAGTGATGAGCGAGAGATTTTAGCTCGTCTTTCAGGTAAGATGCGGATACATCGTATTCGTGTATTAGTAGGAGATCAAGTCAAAGTAGAAATGAGTCCGTATGACGAGACTAAAGGAAGAATTATTTATCGGGGCAAATAAAGATTTTTTTTTAAAAAATCCAAGCCATAAGTGCGGGATTTTTTGAATAGAAAACTTTATTTATTTTCATGAAAGTTTGCACTTCTGTTAAGAAAATTTGTGATAGTTGTAAAATTGTCCGACGCAAAGGTCGGGTTTATGTCATTTGTAAAAAAAATTCTAAACATAAGCAAAGACAAGGATAAATTAATATGGCTCGTATAGCAGGAGTTAATATTCCAGAAAACAAAAGAATAGAAATTGCTTTAACCTATATATATGGCATAGGGCTTTCTTTGAGCAAGCGTATCTTAACTAAAACTAAGATTAATCCAGATACTCGGACAAATAAGTTATCTAATAAAGAGCTTAATCTTTTGCGTGATGTTGTTGAAAAAGAACATAGAATTGAAGGAGAATTAAGACAGGAAAAAATGATGAATATCAAACGATTAAAAGATATTGGATGTTATCGAGGAAATCGCCATATTAAAAGATTGCCAGTTCGAGGACAGCGAACTAAAACAAATACTCGAACAATTCGAGGTAATGTTCGTCAGACCATGGGAAGTGGTAGAAAAAAATCAGCAGATAAAACATAATTAATTAATATTAATTAATGGGTAAAAAAAGAATTATTAAAAAAACTGAAGAAGAGCTTTTAAAAGAAACAGAAAAAGCTGAAGCAGCTGAAAAAAAAGCAGCTAAAGGAACTCAGTCAAAAAAGAAAAAAACCAAATTCGGTAATCTTAATTGTATTAATATTTACATTCAATCAACATACAATAATACCATTATTACCTTAACAGATCTTCAAGGAAATGTTGTTGCTTGGTCTAGCGCTGGTTCAATTGGTTTTAAAGGGCCAAAAAAAGCCACTCCTTTTGCTGCTACCAAAGTAGTAGAAACTTTAATTGAAAAAGTAAGGAATTTAGGCGTTAGAGAAGCATTTGTCTTTGTTAGGGGAATAGGTAGTGGTCGTGAATCAGCTATTCGAGCTTTAGCTAACTATGGTTTGGAAATTAATGGTATTAAGGATATTACGCCTGTGCCTCATAATGGTTGTAGGCCTAAAAAATCAAGAAGAGTATAAATTATGACAGATTTAAAGTGTAAAAAATGTAGAAGAGCAGGAGAAAAACTCTTTCTTAAAGGAGAGCGTTGTTTTAGTCAAAAATGCGCTATGATTAGAAAGCCATATCCTCCTGGAATTCATGGAAAAACCCGTAGAAGAAGAATTTCAGAATATGGATTGCAATTAGTTGAAAAACAAAAGATTAGATATGCTTATGGAGTTTCTGAAAAGCAATTTAAAGGATATTTCAAAAAAATTGTCAGACAAAAAGGAAATAAGGAAGATTTCTTAGCTCAGCAATTGGAAAGCCGTTTAGATAATATTGTTTTTCGCTTAGGTTGGGCTAAGTCGCGAAAATTAGCTAGGCAAATAGTTAATCATGGCCATATTTTGGTCAATAATCGAAAAGTGGATATCCCTTCTTACCAAGTTAAAAAAATAGATGTTATTAAAATTAGAGAAAGAAGTAAAAAATCAGATCTTTTTAATAATTTAAAAACAACTTTAAAGAAATATGAAGCTCCTAAATGGATTTCTTTAGATAAGCAAAAATTAGAAGGGGAAATAAAAAG
>JAHJUH010000074.1 GCA_018829245.1 Patescibacteria group bacterium
AGCTTTAGTTTTTGAAGAAAAGGGTGATTTAGAAAAAGCAGTTCAGCAAATGGAATCAATTCTAGATAAATTAAAAGGAGTTAGTTTTCAACGGGGCTCAGATTTGGCTAATGCAGCCACTGAAATATATTTTCAGACAGGTCGATTATATTTTAATTTAAATCGAACTGCTGAAGCAATTCGCATGTTTGAACAGTCTGTGATTGTTAATCCTAATTACGCTAATGCTCGTTATGCTTTAGGGTTGAGCTATATGGCTAATAAGAGAAACAATGATGCTTTGATTCAATTTCAGATTATTGATCAATTAATTCCAGGTAATGAAAATATTCAGGCCTTAATTCAGCAGTTGGCTGTTCCAGTGCCAGCACTATAAAAGATTTTGATTAGTCACTCATGTTTAGATTTTTTTGAACGCTTTACCCTGAAGGGCTCCGACGCGTTTCAAAAAAACCTAAAGCATTCGTTCTAATATACTTACATACTTGACCCTGTAGAAGAATTTTGAATATTTTAAATATAAATTTAAGCAAAGCTTAAATTTGTTTCAAAATTTCTCTACAGGGTTGACGTTTTTTCGTAATTGTGTATAATTAAAGTAAAGTAAGTTTACGTTAAGGTTTTATTTTAAGTATTTAAATTCATTTCTATTTTCTATTAAAACAATAGAATTAAACAAGAAAGAGCCCCTTCATAAAACAAGAGGGAAGGGTTTGTTTTTATGTCTGATAAAACAAGTAGAAAATTTCAACTACCTGATCTTGTTGAAATACAAAAAAATTCATATAACTGGTTTTGGCAGGAAGGACTAAGAAATCTTTTAGATGAAATTTCTCCTATTACGCCTTGGGGAAATAATGATTTAGAATTGCATTTTTTAGATTATCGTTTAGAAGAGCCAAAGTATAATGAAGAGGAAGCTAAAAATCGCAATACTTCTTACGAGGCTCCTTTGTATTGCCGTGTTAAATTAATTGACAAGAAAAGTAAAAAAACAAGAGAACAAGATGTTTTTCTTGGCGACTTCCCTTTAATGACGCAAAGGGGAACCTTTATTGTTAATGCTGTTGAAAGAGTTGTCATTTCTCAATTAATTAGATCAGCTGGCGTATTTTTTTCTTCTCAGTTTTTAAAAGGCAAGGAGCTTTTTGGAGCTAAAATTATTCCTAATTGGGGCGCTTGGCTGGAATTTGAAACTGATCCAGACAAAGCCATTGGAGTAAGAATTGATCGTAAAAGAAAAGTTTCTGTAACTGCTTTGTTGCGTGTTTTTGCTATGATTAAAAATGGCAAAGAATTAACCAACGAAGAAATTAAAAAGCTTTTTGCTAAGGATAAGATTAATAAGGGCGAAGTTGATCATATTGAAGCAACTCTTGAAAAAGATACTTCTAAAACCTCTGGCGAGGCCTTTATCGATGTGTATAAGCGAATTAGGCCTGGTGATTTAGCTACTGAAGATAATGCCAGGTCTTTTATTGAAACAATGCTTTCATCAGAGCGTTATGATTTAAGCGAAGTTGGCCGATGGAAAATGAATCATAGATTGAACTTTTATAAACCGCAAGCCAAAGAAAAAAAACAAAAAGAAAAGATTTCTAAACAAGATAGAATTTTAAGTTTTGATGATATAGTTGATATTATTGAAGAGATTATTCGGTTGAATAATGATCCTTTTTCAAAGCCAGATGATATTGATCATTTAGGAAATCGGCGAGTAAGATCATTTGGAGAGTTGTTGCAAAACAAATTAAGAGTGGGAATGGCGCGAACTGAAAGAATTATCCGTGATCGAATGTCAACTCTTGATGTATATAATTTAATGCCGGGGCAATTAATTAATACCCGCCCTTTTATTGCTTCAATTAAAGAGTTTTTTACTTCATCTCAATTAGCTCAATTTATGGATCAAAAGAATCCTTTAGATGAATTAGAGCACAAGCGGCGCTTATCAGCTATGGGACCAGGAGGTTTAACCAGAGAAAGAGCTGGATTTGAAGTAAGAGATGTACATTCAAGCTATTATGGACGAATTTGTCCAATTGAAACTCCAGAAGGGCCTAATATTGGATTAATCGGACATTTAGCTTGCTGTGCTCGTTTAAATAAATATGGATTTATTGAATCTCCTTATAGAAAAGTTATTAAAGGAAAATTAACCAATCAGATAATTTATCTTGATGCCTTAAAAGAGGAGAAATATAATATTGCTCATGCTGGAGTATCTGTTGATAAAAAAGGAAATCTTTTAGATAAAGAAATAGAAGCAAGAGTGCATGGACAGCCAAGCACAACTAAACGTTCCAAGATTGATTTTATTGATGTTTTGCCGCAGCAATCAATCAGCATGGCTACTTCTTTAATCCCATTCTTAGAGCATGATGATTGTAACAGAGCTTTAATGGGATCAAACATGCAAAGGCAGGCTGTGTCCTGTATTAAACCACAAGCGCCAATAGTTGGCACCGGCTTTGAAGAAAAAACAGCTCAAGATTCTGGCCAATTAGTCATTGCTGAAGAAGATGGAGTAATTGAAGAAGTAGATGCTAATCATATTAAATTAAAGATCAGAGGAAATAAAAAAAAGGAATATTCTCTTCGTTCTTTTGTTAGAACTAACCAATACACTTCTATTTGCCAAAAGCCATTAGTTAAAAAAGGACAAAAGGTTAAAAAAGGAGATGTTTTAGCTGATGGAGCAGCTACTGATAATGGCCAATTAGCTTTAGGCCAGAATCTTTTAGTGGCCTTTATGTCTTGGCGTGGAGATAATTTTGAAGATGCTATTGTTCTTTCAGAGAAATTAGTTAAAGACGATAGATATACTTCAATTCATATTGAGAGTTTTGCTTGCGATGTTAGAGAAACTAAATTAGGTCCGGAAATAACAACGCCAGATATTCCTAATGTAGGCGAAGAACGTCTTAAGGATTTAGATGAAGAAGGAGTTGTCAGAGTTGGCGCTGAAGTAGGGCCTAATGATATTTTAGTTGGCAAGATTTCACCAAAAGGAGAAACTGATTTAACCGCTGAAGAGCGTTTGCTGCAAGCAATTTTTGGCGAGAAAGCAAGGGATGTTAAAGATACTTCTATGCGAATGTCTCATGGTAAGCGAGGCAGAATAGTTGGCATTAAAGTATTTTCCCGCGATCAAGGAGATAAGCTTCAAGCTGGAGTAATTAAAAGCATTCAAGTGGAAGTAGCTCAATTAAGAAAAATTTCAGTAGGTGATAAATTAGCTGGACGCCATGGCAATAAAGGCGTGATTTCCAAGATTCTACCTGAAGAAGATATGCCTTATTTAGCTGATGGAACTCCGGTTGATATTATCCTTAATCCTTTAGGAGTAGCTTCTAGAATGAATATTGGGCAGATTTTAGAAACTCATTTGGGCTGGGCAGCTCATACCTTGGGATATCAGGCTATTAGTCCATCCTTAGACGGAATTAAAGAAGAAGAAATTAAAAGCGAATTAAAAAGAGCTAATCTTCCTGAAACAGGACAGATTATGTTGTATAGCGGGCGAAATGGCGAGCCATTCGGACAACCAATTACAGTTGGCTATACCTATATAATGAAACTACTTCATTTGGTTGAAGATAAGATTCATATGCGATCAGTAGGACCGTATTCTTTAATTACTCAACAGCCACTTAGTGGAAAAGCCCTATTTGGCGGACAGCGTTTTGGAGAAATGGAGGTCTGGGCTTTAGAAGGATATGGAGCTGCTCATACATTACAAGAAATGCTAACCATTAAATCAGATGATATTGTTGGAAGAGCAAGTACTTATGATGCGATTATCAGAGGTAAAAAGAACAAGGTTTTTAGCACTCCGGCTTCTTTTAATGTTTTAATCAGCGAACTTAAAGCATTAGGATTAGAAGTGAATTTACTTAAATAAGTAGTAAATTGTTTTAATTACTCGTGTTTAGATTCGTATTCTAAAATTTCTGAGCATTTTATATTTAATCATTCTGAATTTTCTTTGCGCTTTACCCTAAAGGGCTCCGACGCGTCTTAGAAAATCCAGAATGATTAAATAGATAATATAGATAAACTAAAAAATCTAAAGCACTCGTTTAATAATTATAATCTATGAAAAAACAACTTGGCGATTTTAAATCAATTCAATTGAAGCTGGCTAGTCCAGAAGATATTTTGAGATGGTCTCATGGCGAAGTAACTAAGCCAGAAACAATTAATTACCGAACTCAAAGAGCTGAAAAAGACGGTCTTTTTTGTGAAAAGATTTTTGGCACAGAAAAGGACTGGGAATGCTATTGCGGTAAATATCGCCGTATTAGATATAAGGGAGTAGTTTGCGATAAATGTGGCGTAGAAGTGACTAG
>JAHJUH010000075.1 GCA_018829245.1 Patescibacteria group bacterium
CCATGATGAACCACCGTTATTTTCTCCGGATTACCGTTATACAAATCAATTAAATCTCTTTTAGTGGCTTCTGAAACAGCAATAATTTTAGAAGCATTTTTCAAAGCATATTTAGTAATCCAGCGCAAATACTTTAAATGTTTCCAATGATACATTTTTGGGTAATACTCATATTCTAAGCCATGAATAGTAACTACTGAATTTTTAGGATGAATCAAAGGAAGAACATGAACCGGAATAAAAAGAACATCTGGTTTATTTAAAGCCATTTCACTGGCTAATCTTACTTGTGTCCACATTGGCAAAGGCCAAGCTAATTGTTTAATCTCAAAATTATCAGCTAAAGAAAATCCTTCAGAACTAACTCTTGGATCTTGATATAAGACAAAACAATGCTTTTTTCCTTGCTTTAATATCGTTAGATGTTTAACTAATTGATAAGCATATTCTTCTACGCCAGTTCTTGGTTGTTTAAAAGCTGCTGTAGCGTTAATTCCGATAGTCATAAATTATTTCTTACTCATTATACTTCTTTTGTAAACTTCTAAATTTTCTAAAGCTAAACCAGCTCCTTTAGCAACGCAAAGCATTGGCTCTTTGGCTATTTTGCAATTTACTCCAGTAGCTTCAGTAATAAGATTATCTAAATTTTTAAGCAAAGCTCCACCACCGCTAAGAATCATTCCTTTATCCATAATATCAGCTACTAATTCAGGCGGCGTTCCTTGAAGAACCTTTTTACTTGCCTTGATAATTTCTCTTAATTGTTCAGAAATTGCTTCAGTTATTTCATTGCTTTTTATTTCAATAGTATTAGGCAGTCCGCCAACTAAATCACGTCCGCGGATCTTTAAAGAAGATTCTTCTTCTTGAGGTAAAGCGCTCCCCAACCTTATTTTAACCTTTTCAGCTGTTCTTTCACCAATAGCTAAATTATGTTTTTTACGAATATGTTCACTAATTGCCTCATTAATCTTATCACCGCCTACTCTAACTGAAGCCCAAGAAACAATCCCTCCTAAAGAAATTACAGCCATTTCAGAAGTGCCTCCGCCAATATCAATAATCATATGACCAGCTGGTTCATTAATATTAAGTCCTGCTCCAATAGCTGCTAAAACTGGTTCTTTTACTACATAAGCATTTTTAGCGCCAGCTTTAATAGTTGCTTCAATAACAGCTCTTTTTTCAGTAGAAGTAATTCCAGCTGGCACAGAAACCATAACATCAGGACGAAAGATTTTCCAACGGCCTAAAACCTTTCCGATAAAATAACGAAGCAAGGCTTCAATAATCCTATAATCAGCAATTACACCATCTTTCATAGGACGAGAAACATTAATCATTTCTGGCGCTCTTCCTAACATTTCTTTAGCTTTATTACCAATTGCCAAAATACGATTATCTTCAATAGAAACAGCTACCACCGTCGGCTCATTAACAACTACTCCCTTTTTAGGAAGATAAACTAATGTATTAGCTGTACCTAAATCAATTCCAATCTTTTTTATAAACATATAATTAAATTCTTTTAATACCAGCGCCAATTTTTGATAATCTATCTTCTATCTTTTCATATCCTCTATCAATTTGAATAACATTTTCAATCACTGATTCGCCCTTAGCGATTAAAGCGGCAATTACTAAAGCAATACCAGCCCTAATATCAGGACTGATTAAACGACGGCCAAATAATTTGCTTGGACCATGGACTATTGCCCGATGGGGATCACAAAGAATAATATTAGCTCCCATTTGATTAAGACTGTCAGTATAAAATAATCGTCCTTCAAATATGGTTTCATGAATCAAAGAAATTCCTTTTGCTTGAGTCATTAAAACAGTAAAAGGTGCTTGTAAATCAGTTGGAAAACCAGGATATTCATGAGTTTTTAAATTAACTGCTTTTAATTTAAATCCTGGTTTAACTTTAACAAAATCTTTTCCTATTTCTAAATCAACTCCTGCTTTATCTAAAAGAAACCATAAAACATCCAAATGGTCTGGATTCAATCCAGTAACTTTTATTGGACTATTAGCTGCTGCCCCTAAAATAATAAAACTACCAGCTTCAATTCTATCAGGCATTACTTGATGTTGACCGCCTTTTAAAAAACTAACTCCTTCAATTTCTATAAAAGGCGTGCCAGCACCTTTAATCTTAGCACCACATTTATTCAAAAAATCAACTAAAGAAACAATCTCTGGCTCACAAGCAGCATTTTTAAGCACTGTTTTGCCTTTAGCTAAAATAGCAGTTAAAATCATTGTTTCTGTAGCTGTTACACTAACTAAAGGAAAAACAAATTTAGTTCCTTTTAATCCCCTGGTAGTTAAACAATATCCTTGTTTGCTTTCTTTTATCTTGGCGCCAAATGCTTCAAAACCAGATAGAAAAATATCTCTTGGACGCTGTCCAATTACACAACCGCCAGATTGAGGAAAAAAAGTTTCTCCGCAACGAGCTAATAATGGACCAATGATTAAAATTGAACCTTTTAATTTTTGAGCAATATTTAACTTTAAAGAAGTTGCCTTAATATTCTTAGCTTTTAATTGATAAATACCTTTAGAACCATTTTCAACTTCAACTCCTAAACTTTTAAGCAATTCAATTAAATGAAAAATATCTTCAATTTGAGGGACATTGGAAATCTTCCATTCTTGATCTGTCAAAAGCGAAGCCGCCAAAACCTTCAAAGCTGAATTTTTAGCACCGTTTACCTTAATATCCCCACTCAATTTTCGCCCGCCATGAATAATAAATTTCTCCATACCCTGTAGAAGAACTTTGACTTTATAATATCAAAATTCTTTAAAATTAGATGATATATTAACTTAATAAGACTTTCTATAACCCATAAAGATTTATTGAATTTTTCTTTTAGAAAAATTCTGTCAAAGTTTCTCTACAGGGCATAACACTTATATATTATATTATCCTAAGTTGCTTGGCAAGATAA
>JAHJUH010000076.1 GCA_018829245.1 Patescibacteria group bacterium
CGCAGATAACGAAAGTTTTTTTCTAAATTAGTTTTTTTAAAATGACCTTTTTGAGGTTTTTTTGTTTTACTTTCTTTCATTTCTTCAAAGCCAATCTGAACTGCTTCATAATTATCTTTTTCTTTAGTTCTATTTTGGATTACAAAACAAGGCCCAGCTTCAATTAAAGTTACTGGAACTATTTTCCCTTGTTCATTAAAAACCTGGGTCATGCCTATTTTTTTTCCTAAAATGAATTTCATATTATTAAGATAATTTTTTAAGCAATCAAAAACCGGGGATAGCCCCGGTTAAAAAAGACTAAATCCTTTAACTTTCATTATATTCTGATGTAAAGAAAAGTTTTATTCATATGTATCCAATGTCCTTTAATTAAAATATTAGTTGGTTTTTAAATTAAACCATCTTTATTTCTATATCAACTCCAGCCGGTAAATTCAATCCTGTTAAAGCATCTATTACTTTTGGATTAGGATTAATAATATCAATCAATCTTTTATGGACTCTTATCTCATATTGTTCTCGCGAAGTTTTGTGGACAAAAGTAGATCGATTTACAGTGTATTTATGAATCTCCGTTGGTAAAGGAACTGGTCCGCGAATTTCTACATCATATCGTCCGATTGTCTCAACAATCTGTTTTACTGACTGATCAATAAGTTTATGATCGTAAGCTTGAATTTTAATACGAATTTTCTGTTTAATCTCTTCTTTTTTTTTCGATGGCATTATTAAATATCTTCAATATTAGTGAAAAATCCTGAAATGTTTCAGAATCTTTCACTTAGTATGATTTATATAGCTATTTTACAATTTTAGTTACTACGCCAGCGCCAACTGTCTTACCTCCTTCTCGTATAGCAAAACGCTGTTTCTCTTCCAAAGCAACCGGGGCCATTAATTTAATCTTCAAGCCAACTGTATCTCCTGGCATAACCATTTCTGTTCCTTTTGGCAAAGTAACTTCCCCAGTTATATCACTAGTTCGGGTAAAAAATTGAGGTTTGTATCCATTAAAGAAAGGAGTATGGCGTCCGCCTTCTTCCTTGCTTAAAACATAAACTTCACCTTCAAATTCTTTATGAGGAGTAACGCTTCCTGGCTTAACCAAAACCTGACCTCTTTCTACATCTTCTCTCTTAGTGCCTCTTAAAAGAATTCCTGCATTATCTCCAGCTTGTCCTTGATCAAGTGATTTGTTAAACATTTCAACTCCAGTAACAGTGGTTTTTTGAGTATCACGCACACCAACTATTTCAATCTCTTCACCAACTTTAACCTTTCCTCGTTCAATTCGTCCAGTTACAACTGTGCCTCGTCCTTCAATAGAAAAAACATCTTCAACTGGCATTAAGAAAGGTTCATCAATTGCTCTGATTGGCTCAGGAATACCTTCATCCACTGCTTTCATTAATTCTAAAATTGGACCGCATTTTGAACAATCTTTCTTGCCGCAGCCGCATTCAAGAGCTTGTAAAGCAGAACCGCGCACAATAGCAATCTTATCTCCTTCAAACTCATATTTACTCAAAAGCTCTCTGATTTCTTGTTCAACCAAATCAACTAATTCTGAATCATCAACTTGATCTACTTTATTTAAAAATACAACCAAAGATGGTAATCCAACTTGACGGGCTAAAAGAACATGCTCTCGAGTTTGAGGCATTGCTCCATCTGGAGCAGAAACTACTAAAATAGCTCCATCCATTTGAGCTGCTCCAGTAATCATGTTTTTAATATAGTCAGCATGGCCTGGGCAATCAATATGAGCGTAATGCCGCTTTTCTGTCTCATATTCAACATGAGAAACAGAAATAGTTAAACCACGCGCTTTTTCTTCAGGCGCATTATCAATAGCATCAACACCTTTATCTTGGGCAATAAAACCAGCTCCTTTTAAACATTTTAAAATAGCTGCTGTTAAAGTTGTTTTACCATGGTCAACATGACCAATTGTCCCTATATTAAGATGGGGCTTTGTTCTTTCAAATTTTTCAGCCATAAAATACCATTATAAAATATAGAACATAAAACCTGAAATATTATTTAAGTTCTATTTTCTAATTTCATAAAGAATTAACTTTTTTATTTAATTAAGTATATTTATTATATAATGTATCAATAAAACTCAATATTGTCAACACTTAAAACGGCAAGTCCTCTATTTCAATTCCTTTGTTATTATTAATATCAGTCAATTCAACTTCTTCTTGTTCTTCTTGGGGTTTTAATTCATCAATACTTTTGTTAATCTCTTCTATTCTCGCCTCGCTGGAGCTTTGGCGAAGCGGGTCTGAAGATTCATCATCTTCTAATTTCATTACTAAATAGGATGGCTTATTATCTTCTATAATAATACACTTTTCACCTTGTTTTGACAATATTTTCTTTATTTTATTCCACATAAATTTAATTCTCAAGTTTCAATTCACAATTATCAATCAATTCTCAATTATTTAATTCTCAATTGATAATTGGGAAGTTGATAATTTAATGAAAATTGATTATTGATTATTGAAAATTTATTTATTCTCTCCTCCAATTATTTCTTCTGCAACGTTTTTAGGTACTTCTTCATAATGGCTAAACTCCATGCTAAAGTTAGCTCTTCCTTGGGACATTGATCTTAATTGAGTGGCATAACCAAACATATTTGCCAAGGGAACTTGAGTGTCAATAATTTTAACCAAGTTTGTTCTCTCGCCTCTATCTTCCATTTTCTCAATCCGTCCTCTTTTAGAATTAACATCGCCAACCACATCGCCCATGAATTGCTCTGGAGTAATTATTTGTAATTTCATAATTGGTTCTAATAGAATTGGATCTGCTCGTTTAACTGCTTCTTGCAGGGCAATAGAACCAGCGATTTTAAAAGCTGATTCAGATGAATCAACATCATGGAAAGAACCGTCATAAAGAGTTACTTTAACATCAACTAAAGGATAACCAGCTAAAACTCCTTTGTCCATAGCTTCTTTAATTCCCTTGTTAACTGCTGGAATATATTCTTGAGGAATAATTCCTCCTTTAATACTATTAATAAATTCATATCCCTGGCCTTCTTCATGTGGTTCTACTTTTATCCAAACGTGGCCATATTGGCCGCGGCCCCCTGTCTGGCGAATGTATTTGCCTTCAGCTTCAGATGTTCCTTTAATTGTTTCTTTGTAAGCTACCTGAGGCCTGCCAATACTAGCTTCAACTTTAAACTCTCTTAACATTCTATCAACTAATACTTCTAAATGCAATTCACCCATGCCAGAAATAATAGTTTGGCCTGTTTCTGAATCTCCTTTAATTTTAAAAGTAGGATCTTCTTCAGCTAATTTTTTTAAAGCTAATCCCATTTTCTCTTGATCAGCTTTTGTTTTAGGTTCAATAGCAATAGAAATAACTGGCTCTGGAAAATCAATATTTTCTAAAATAATTGGATGTTCTGGATCAGATAATGTATCACCAGTGGTTGTTCCTTTTAATCCAACAATAGCTGCAATATCTCCAGCATAAATTTCTTTAACATCTTCCCGCTTATTAGCATGCATTCTAACAATCCGACCAATTCTTTCCTTTTTATTAGTAGAAGTATTTAAAATATATGAACCGCTTTGTAAGGTTCCTGAATAAGTTCTGAAATATGATAGCTGGCCAACATATGGATCAGTAGCTATTTTAAAAGCCAAAGCGGAAAAAGGAGCATCATCAGTAGTTTCTCTGGTAATCTCTTTGTCTGTTTTAGGTTCAATGCCTGTTACTGCTGGCAGATCAATTGGCGAAGGAAGATAGTTAATAATTGCGTCTAAGAGCGTTTCTAAAATCACGCCACGGCCATCTCCGGTAAAAACAGGAAAGAAATTTCCTTGTAAAGTACTCTTTCTAATTGCTTCAACAAATTCATCTTCATTAATTTCTTTTCCATCAAGATATTTTTCGGTTAATTTATCATCAATTTCCACTATTTTTTCAAGCAATTCATTCCTATACTTCTCTGCTTTTTCCTTTAAATCATCTGGTATTTCTTCTTCAATTAATTCTTTATCATGAAAATCCTTATAAACATAGGCCTTCATTTTAACTAAATCAACTATTCCTTTAGTATCTTTTTCAAAGCCAATTGGCAGTTGCACAGGATAAGCTTTAGAAGTTAAACGATCTTTAATTGAATCTAAACTTTTGTAAAAATCTCCGCCAACTTGATTAATTTTATTAATAAAACATATTCTTGGCACATTAAATTTATCTGCTTGGCGCCAAACTGTTTCAGATTGCGGCTCTACTCCCATTTTGCCGTCAAAAACAATAATTGCTCCATCTAATACTCTTAGAGAACGTTGAACTTCAACTGTAAAATCAATATGCCCTGGCGTATCAATAATATTAATACGATACTTCTTATCAGATGGATAATGCTTTTGCTTCCAAAAACAAGTAGTGGCAGCTGAAGTAATAGTAATGCCTCTTTCTCTTTCCTGTTCCATCCAATCCATTTGAGTATCGCCTTCATGTACTACGCCAATCTTATGAGTTATTCCTGTTAAATACAAAATACCCTCTGTAATAGTGGTTTTTCCAGCATCAATATGGGCAATAATGCCTATATTTCTAATTTTTTCTAAAGAATATTCCCTCATGTCTACTAATTACAAATAAATACAAATATACAAATTTACATTTATAGATTTAATACTCTTTTAAACTTTACACCGGTCTTAGTCATTTGTATTTTGTAGCCTATCTGGCAAAATGAGCAAAGGCCTTGTTAGCGTCAGCAATACGATGAACATCTTGTCTTTTCTTGACTGCTTCACCTTCATTTTTAGAAGCATTAATCAGTTCTTCAGCCAATTTTTGAGACATGGGTTTGCCTTTTTTCTTTTTAGCTGCTTCAATAATCCAGCGCATGGCCAAAGCAACCTTTCTTTCACCTCTTACTTCTCTAGGAACTTGGTAATGAGCTCCACCAATTCTCTTTGATTTAACCTCTACTACCGGAGAAGTATTTTTAATAGCTAAATCAAACACCTCTAAAGCTTCTTTTTCTTTAACTTGTTTTTCAATAATATCAAAAGCAGTATAAAGAACTTTTTGAGCTGTAGATTTTTTACCATCTTTCATAATATGGTTGATAAACTTAGCTACTAAGTTATTGTCATACTTAGGATCAGGACTAATTATTCTTTTAACTGCTCTTTTTCTACGCATGTTATTTATTAAATCTTAAGGACAGTCATAAAAAATGATGTTATAGTCCTGCGAAGCAGGACAGGACGTCATTTTTAGGACTGTTCTTAAATTCTTATTTTTCTTCAGCTGGAGCTGATTCATCTTTTTTTGAATCTTCTTCTTTTTTAGCTGGCACACTGCTTTCTTTAACTTTTTTAGTTCCATAACGGCTTCTTCTTTGTTTGCGGCCGCCAACTCCTTCAGAATCTAAAACTCCTCTAACAATATGATAACGCACGCCTGGTAAATCTTTAACTCGGCCACCTCTAATTAAAACAACTGAGTGTTCTTGTAGATTATGTCCTTCGCCAGGAATGTATGCTGTTACTTCCATGCCGTTTGTTAACCTAACTCGAGCTACTTTTCTCAAAGCTGAGTTTGGTTTTTTAGGCGTAACTGTATAGACCTTGGTGCAAACGCCTCTTTTAAAAGGAGCACTACTTCTACTCGGCTTATTCTTAAGCAAATTAAAACTACGCCACAAAGCAGGTGTTTTTAGCTTTCTTTTTGAACTCTTTCTTGACCGTTTAACTAATTGTTGAATTGTTGGCATACCCTGTAGAAGAATTTTGAATTTGAATTAAGTTATATTAATAAATAATCCAGAATTCTTTTCATTTACTTAGTTATTTACAATACCCCGTTTTAATTTATCGCCAAAGGCGATATTTCAAAATTTCTCTACGGGGCATAATTTAAATCAAAAAAAATAACCGACATAATTAAAATAGCAGATTACAGCTCTAGTGTCAAATTAAATTAATCTTTTAATTGACGGACAACTCTCTGCGGGAAAGGAATTTCAATGCCTTGTTTGTCAAAAGCAAGTTTAATTCTTTTTCTTAGTTCGCCAAGCACTCCCCATTGTTCTAATGGCTTAACTTCTCCTGATATTTTAATATCTACTGATGAAGCGCTAAAATTATCAACTCGAATAAATTCTGGAGCTTTAATAATTTTATCTTTCCATTCTGAATCTTTAATCATTTCCTGGCCAACCTGATTAATGACTTGTTTTACTTTTTCTAAGTCAGCATCATAGGCAACTCCTATTACTAAATTAACCCTGGCAAATCCTTTCGTCTTATTAGTCGCTATCTTTATCTCTCCATTGGGAATATGGTGGACTGCCCCGTCCATATCTCTAATAATAGTCATTCTTAAATTAATATTCTCTACTTCTCCGCACTTGTCTTCCACGCAAATAATATCTCCGACCCTATACTGATTCTCTAAAATAATGAAAAGGCCAGTGAAAAAATCACGGATAATATATTGAGCGCCAAAACCAACAGCTAAGCCAATTACTCCAGCTCCAGCTAAAAGAGGGCCAATATTAACTCCTAATTCAGAAATAATCATTATAGCTGCCACTATCCAGATAATTGCCCTGAAAGTTCCTTCAAAAACAGCAATTAAAGTATCCTCTCTTTTCTTTTCTGATTCTGGAGACAAAAAATTATCAGCCACTACTGCTTTTCTCATAATCTTTTCAATAACAATCCTGGCAAATCTGCGTATTAAAAAAGCGCCGATTAAAATAGCTAATATTTTCAAACCATGGGATAAAAGCCATTCTAATAGAACGCCAATAAGATTTTGTAAGATTTCTTGCATATTTTTAGGTCAATGTAAGGATAACATTAAAATCAAGTTATTACCACTTTGTTACTATTTAAGATTGTTTTCTTAGTAATTCTGAAAATTTATTATTTTGAGTTTTTAAAAATATTAAATTCACTTAAAATAATTTCCATTGATTCGTTAGAAACGCCAAATTTCTTGGACAATGGATTAGCAATATATGATTTTAATAATGTTTTATCAAAATCATTTAAATTTATTTTCTCACAAGCTTTTCTAAGTTCTTTATCTAATTTTTGTTCTAATAAATCCCTAGGTACTAATAAATGCCCAGCAAATTTGTTAGCTTGAGTCTCTAAATATCCATACTGTTCCGAAGGCGTCGTTTCTATTAATTTATAAAAATTCTCAAATGA